>DATILO010000096.1:0-12124 GCA_035476335.1 Binatia bacterium
TGACGCACGCCTGCCACGTTTCTCCCACGCGCGTCTCGTTGCTGTGGAGCACCGTGGAATGCTTGCTGCTGTTCGTGTCGAGATAGAGCTGGTTGACCTGCTCAGGTGAGAGCGAGCGGTTGAGAATCAACACCTCATCGATGAATCCCTTGAAGCCGCTGCCGCTGCCCTCCCCGAAGCCGATGGTCAGGGATGCGGCAGGGTTCGAAAAGGAGAACGAACTGGTGGCAGTTCCGTCGGCAATTCCGTTGCGGTAAAAGGTGAACAGGGTTCCGTTTCTCGTCAGTGCAAGCTGGTACCAGACGCCTGACGTGATGGTCCAGGCATTGCCGTACAGGCTTGCGCCTGCGGTCTGTGCGTGGAGGATAGTCTTGCTGACGGACGTGTCGTAGGACCAAATCCATTTAGGAACGGTGCCCGAGCCCGCGTCGTGCGCAAGGATGGCGCATTCCCACCAGTTCCCGCATTGCGTCCCGTTGAAGTTCACCCACGCAACCAGGGTGAAGTTGCCCGGGAACGTCCAGTAGTCGTTGTCCGAGATGGAGATTTTTCCTGCCGCTGCGCCAGGAAAGGTGTAGTATCCTCCGGGCTTTCCTGAATTGTTCCACCCCGTGTTGCCTGCGAGCGTTCCGTTGTTTGCGTAGGTGCTGTAGTCCCGGATGGCGCCGGTGCTCGTGCTCGTCGTGTTGGTCTCGAACGGCATGTTGAGGAGCGCGATGGACGTGAAGTTGGTGCCGTTCGAGAGCCGCCAGTCCGTGATGTTCGTCGTGTACGCATCCGTCGTTCCGAGAACCGGGTAGAGCGTGAGGTTCTGGCGCGAATCGTTGGTCAGAGGATTGGTCGAGTTGAGAATCACCTGTGTGACATTCGCGGAGGAAATGCCGAAGCTTGCACCGCCGTAGCCCGAGAAGTGCGTGACCGTGAACGTGACGCTGTTGCCGTTGTCCGTGAACGGGATGCTCGTGCGGACAAAAGACGAGGGACACGTGAAGTGTGCAGTATCGAAGTCCGGGCATTCGACGATGTCCGTCACGGCGCCGCTCTTGGGAAGTGTGATGGTCGCCTGGTCGAGCACGACGTTTTCGGCAGCGAAGACCGGCGTTCCGAGTCCGGGGAAATCGTCGAGCACGGCGTGCACGTGCTTCTTGAGACCGACAAAAGTGATGTCGGAATCGGCACGCCAGTCACGCTTCTTCGACTTCTTGACCTTGAGGTCTGCCGTGTAGCTTTCCGACTTGAACTTCGGACTGTACGAGGCAAGCTCCTTGCCGTGCTTGTCCGTGATGGTGACGTTGATGGTTTCGTTCGTCAGATTCGTCAGGTTCCCGGCAATGTTTGTCGCGTTCGTAAGATTCTCGATGAATGAAGCGTACAACGGCCCGCGAATCACGAGACTCTTGCTCGCGCTTGCGAGGCCGTCGAATGCCGTGAGGTCAACGACTCCTTGCTCAAAGGAAGAATCAACGGAAATCGTCAGTTCGTTATTGTCGACGGTTGCCGTGACGAGCTGCGGCGCCGCTGCCGTGAACGTGAGCTTGTCCCCGTCGATGTCGAAGAACAAATTGTTGAGGTCGAGCGTGAACGTGTCGTTCACGTTGAAGATGATGGAATCGCCGACCCATTCCGGAGGGTTGTTTTCTTCGGTCGTGTACGTGACGCGGTCGAGCGTGATGGTCGCCCCATCTGCGGGCTCAAATTCCACGCTCACGTGTTTGGATGCGCTGCTGAGCGCGCACGTGTCCACACACGCTTCTGCAAACGTGCCGTCCGTGAGTGCGCTCGTGTCGACGGCAAGGAGTTTTGTGCCGTCCTCGAACGTGACGTAGACTTTTCCGCCATCGCCCGTCCACGCGCCGTCGAAGGCCAGCGAGTCAGGCACGCCCTTGAGCGTGAGGGAACCGCTGCTGTCGAGCGCAAGGGGCTCGGAAAGCGTCTTGGTTCCCAACGCGAGGAAGCCGGTGATTTGCGGCCGAGCGATGAGCACGATGGCAAGGAGAATCGCGAGCGTCAGCGGGAGCAGCCAGCGCGGCGGTCTTGGCGCAATTTGGGAACGCTCGAAGACTTCGCGCACGCGCTGGAATGCGAAGTTCTTGACTGCGGGAAGCGCGTCGCTTCTGAGAATCTTTTCGTAGACATCACGGAGCGCGAGATAGTGCTTGCGCGCAGCAGCAGAAGAACTGATGGCAGACGCATAGAGATGGTCAAAACGAACGGCAAGAGAAGAAGGGACTGACTTGTAGGACTGTAACCCTATCAGAGCTTCCCCTCTTTTCAACTAAATCCCCCTTTTACCACACACTTACCGATTTCCTAACACATACCTAACACACACAGCGTCCAACAATGGACAACAGTAGCAGCGAAGGCGAGAGAACAAAATCAATTTATAAAGCTTGCGGTGAACTATAGATAGTGCCAGAGTGCCGGTGAGTGTTGGTGAGTTCCGCTCCCAGGCAGGTTTGAGTCGTCGTTTACTTAATCGTAAGCAACGAAACGTCAAAACTGCCGGGGAACGGATGAGCAAGGAAGGCACGACACAAACGCCAGCAAGCTTTAAATGAGCAGTCTGCTTGAAAGCAGGAAAAGCCCATGCGCTTCTCCGAACTCGCGAGCATCTATGCAGAACTCGAGCGAACGAGCTCGGGCAACAAGCTGCGCGAGATTCTTTCCTCGTTTTTCAAGCGCGTGCCGAAGGAAGACATCGGCCACGTGGCGTTCCTGACGCTCGGCCAGATTGCGCCGCACTACGCGAACGTCAATCTCGGCGTGGCGGACAAGATGGTGCTTCGCGCACTCGCGTCCGCAACCAATAAATCACCGGAATTCTTCCTCAAGCGCTTCAAGAAAACCGGAGACATCGGCGACATCGCCGCGGAGTTCATGCGCGGAAAAAGCACGCTCACCATCCGGGAAGCGTTCGAGGAATTGCACACCATCGCCGCCGCATCCGGAGCCGGCAGCCAGGAACGGAAAGTGACGCGGCTCGCAAAACTGCTGAAGCAGGCGTCTCCCGACGAGGCACGGTACCTCTGCAGGATTGCTCTCGGTAACTTGCGCATGGGCGTTGCGGACAAGACCGCGCTGGACGCGCTCGCGATTGCGTATACGGGAAAGAAGGAAAACAAGAAAATCCTCGAGGCGGCGTACAACATCGCTCCCGACGTCAGCATCATCGCGAAAACGCTTGCCACGAAAGGGCTCAAAGCCGTGGCGAACATCGGCGTGACTCTGGGAACGCCGTTGTTGTCCATGCTCTGCCAGCGCGTGGAGTCTTTGACGGAAATTCCCGGACTGATGGGCACGCCGTTTGCCGTCGAGGTGAAGTACGACGGCGAGCGCATCCAAGTGCACAAGCAGGGAAACACCATCACCCTCTACTCGCGCCGGCTGGAAAATGTGACGTCGCAATTCCCGGACATCGTTGAGCACATCCGGAAAACCGTGCGTGCGAAGTCCGCGGTGCTTGACAGCGAGGCGATGCCGACGGACCCGAAAACCGGGAAGCTCCTGCATTTCCAGGCGCTCATGTCGCGCCGAAGAAAGCACGACATCGATGCGTTTGTCAAGAAGATTCCCGTCACGCTCTTCGTGTTTGACATTTTGTATCTCAACGGCAAATCACTCATCGCAACGCCGTACGATGCGCGCACGCGGTTGCTTGCCAAGAGCGTGAAAGTAAACGCGCGGTTGAAGCTCGCGAATCGCGTTTTCTGCACGAACGTCGATTGCGCCGAAGAACTGTTCAACAGGACCGTGACGCAGGGCGGCGAGGGCGTTGTTTTGAAGAAAATCGACAGCCCGTACCAAGCCGGCGTGCGCGGCTGGAACTGGGTGAAGTGGAAGCCCGAATACGTGAAAGGCATGCAGGACACGTTCGACCTCGTTGTCGTCGGCGGATTCTACGGCGCGGGCAAGCGCGGCGGGATGCTCAGCAGTTATCTCTGTGCGGCGTATGATGAAAGCAAGGACCGCTTCGAAACGTTCACGAAAGTCGCCACCGGATTTTCCGACGAGCAGTTGCGGGAGATGCAGAAGAAAGCATTGAAGTTCAAATCCGCGCACAAGTCCTCGCGGCTGGTTTCGTTGCCGGTGATGACTCCTGACGTGTGGTTCGAGCCCGGACTCGTGATTGAAGTGCTCGGCGCCGAAATCACGAAGAGCCCGATGCACACGGCTGCCGGCGGACTGGCGTTGCGCTTCCCGAGATTCCTCCGCTACCGCGAGGACAAGTCTGCGGAGGAAGCGACGACGACGCGGGAGATTGTGCAGATGGCGAGAAGGAAGAGAGCACACGAGCGATTCTGAGTCACCTTCCCATAACCTTTAAAAAGAGCCAATAAACCTATCGACGTATCGCGAAGGTGCCGGTGCGCCCCGCTGAGGCGGTGGCATCGTCACTTCGCATCGGATATTGGCTCGCACCCATATCTGAATACCCATTCAACGCGAAGGTGCCGGAGTGGCCAAACGGGCTAGGTTCAGGACCTAGTGGCTTAGCGCCTACGCAGGTTCGAATCCTGCCCTTCGCATCGATTCTCGAGTTGCGAAAGACGTAAAAATCCATCCTCATTTCCGCCCTTCTATGCTCGAAGTCATCGTTTCAGGGCACCGGCAGTTGCCGAGAAAGGATTACTGGCTGCCCTATCTCTCCAAGCTCAACTGTGCGGGAAGCGTGCTCAACACGACCGAGACGAGGAACGCCATCTCCGACGGAAGGGCGTGCCTGCTCGTGTACGAATTTGAGCTCGGCATTTTCGAGAAAGGCACGCTGGCATTCGACGACGGTCTCACGCACGTCACCATTCTATCAACGATGGCGCACAACAAGGGCATCCCCGTTCTTGGCGTGACGGACAAGAGCATCTTCAAAGATAGCAGCGCACCGGAGCGGCTTGCGCAAGCGACGCGCTACTGCATCGAGCAGCCCGTCACGAACGGGGAAATGGATAACGCCGTCCGGCAGCTGATTGAGATGAAAGCAGACGTGAAGTACAAGCCGCCGATTGTGGTGCAGAACTACACGCATGATTTCTTTCGGTATTTCACCGAGGAAGCGCGCAAGGCATACTGCCGCGTCACGCTCTGCCTCGAACCCGGCAAGACGTTCCAGCTCAAGAACTACCGGCTTACGCGCGGCACCAGCGGCATGGGTGATGAGTGGATGACCTTCATGCCCGACAGCATCACCTACTTGAGTTCATTGGCAATGATGCTGCGGGAACTGCGGGCGAAGTATGATGAAAAGCGAGCCGATGGAAAGCGGACGACGCTCGAGCTCGGCGTCAGGAAATAGTTTCGTGCCGTTCCACGCGGTTCTCGTCGTAAATGTGGTTGACGGTCCAGCCCTGCTTCGACAACTCATCGGCAATATATCTCCGGTGGCACCGGAAAAAGACGCTTTCGGCGCACATGATGGCGGATTTGCTTGACAACGCCGTGTCCATCAGTTGCTGCATGCCGAGCAGGAATTCTTTGGTGTTCTTGTGCGCCTCGAAGCCGCCCTTGCGGTAGCCGCCAAGCGATTTGCCCATCCAGACGTAGTTGATGCGGTACTTCGGCAATAACAGTTCGAGGTATTCCTTCTTGAACCACGGCATGCGCTGGCTGGCAGGGAAGTGGCGCACGTCGATGATGGTCTCGATGCGGTGCTTGCGGAGAATGTCGACGAACGTGTCGAACTGCCGCGTCGAATGCCCGATGGTCCAGACTTCCATAGTACCTCTTTGCAGAGAAGGAGCGGGTGCGGTTTTTAAAGGTTGTGCGGCTCGAGCTCGGTCTTTCCTCGCTTCCTCGCGAGCATGCATCCCTGCGTGCCGTCATGGGACGCTCCGAGTTCCGCGAGAAAACCCGTGTCCCAGGCCGTTTTGACGTCCGTTCTTAGGACATTTCCAACGGGCTCGTTCCAGCTCGGGCAGGGAAGGATGTCGCCGTTCGGATTAATCGCGATTTCGGTCTTTCCCGCGCCGCACGTGGCGTTTTGCAAAGTGATGTCTTTGAGCAAGAGGTTGTCGGTGGGACCTGCAAGATAGATTTTCATCTTGGTTTTCGCGTTTTGCAGTTCCCGCATGAATGCGGCATACGCTTCTCCAGAAACGACCAAGTCGTTCCAGTTGCGCAACGCGTTTCCACCGGGATACAACCGCGTGAAGCTCGCGATGTCGACGCCGATACCATCCAGGAGCGCAAGATAGTCTTTCAGGGCGTGCGTGTTCTTCGTCGTGATGACGAAGTTGGTGCAGAGCTTGATGCCGTGCCGCTTGACGCGCTTCATGTTCGCAACAATGTGCTCGAAAGAATCGAAGCCGCTCAACACGCGCTGCTCTTCACGCAATCCATGAAGCGAAATCTGGATTCCGCCAATCACGTTCTTGACTTTCGCGAGAAAATCGTCAGAAAGCAACGTGCCGTTGGTCTGCAAGAGGGTCGTCATGCCAAGCGAGCGTGCAAAAAGAATCAATTCCGCAAGCTGCGGATGCAGTGCCGGCTCGCCGCCGGTAAAAGTAACGTGCGTGATGCCTGCCGCCTGCATCTTCTGCAGTGTTTCCCGCTGCTGCGAATACGTTAACTCGTCGTTCGGTCGTGTCTTTCCGCGCCAGTCGTTGAGACAAAAGGAGCACCTCAGGTTGCAGTCGTATTTGAGCAGGAACGTTGCGCTCTTGAGCGGTCGCGTGTCGTTTGCCGTTGCTTTTCCCGTCGTTGCATGCGCGTCGTTGGTAGTCGTGTCGTTGGTTGGTTGCAATGTTTGTCGTACGTTAGTCCGTATTTCAGAAGACGACTCTACAAAACTGCCGGGGAACGGAGACGCCAAGTCACCAGAACGCGTACAACTATTCAGGACGGGGAGCAAGCGCCCTCGCGACTTCTTCATCAGGATGCGTCCGCAGATGCTTGAGCGCGAGGTTGAACCACGGCTTCGTCGTCGCGGTCCGCTTCGCAAGCACGGTTGTGAAGTCGTCCATCGCAATGTCCCGCGCGCGTTTCGTCACAAGATATTCTTTCAGCGGGATGTCGGTTGCGGACTCGCAAATCGCTTTCAGGTCCGCGCCGGAGAACCCTTCGGTTTTCTTGGCAAGCGCGTCGATGTCAACGTCCTCGGCGAGCGGCTTCTCGCGCAAGTGCAGTTCGAGGATGGAACGTCTCGCGTCCATATCCGGAGGCGGAACAAACACGGTCGTGCCGAAACGCCCTTCTCTGCGCAGCGCGATGTCAATCGCCCACGGAACGTTCGTCGCGGCAATCAACAGAATCTTCTGGTTCTTGTTGCCGACGCTGTCCATTTCCGTCAGCAACTGGCTGACGAAGTTGCGTTCGTGGACATCCTCGCCGCGTTCGCCGCCGAGCGACTCGAATTCGTCGAAGAAGATAATCGCTCCTCGGGGCTGCCCGCGCGCGGCCTTGAACAGCGCGGCAATGTTCGCCTCGGTCTCGCCCACGAATTTGCTCTTCAAATCGGATGCTTTCACGTTGAAGAACGCGACTTCTGCCTCTCCGGCAGTCGCTTCCGCAAGCAAGCTTTTTCCACATCCCGGCGGCCCGAACATGAGGATGCCACCACCAACCTTCTTCCCGTACTTCCTGAAAATCTCCGGATGCTTGAACGGTTCGATGATTTTGAGCTTGATGTCGTCTTTCACGGATTCCAAACCGCCGATGTCCTTGAACCGCGTGGTGGGCTTGGCAATAAGCATTCCTTTCACTTTCTCGTCGGGCTCGTGCGCAGGCAGTCCCGCGACTTGCTGTTGCGTTTCACCAACCGTATGCGCCCGCCAGTACAATGAGTTTGCGACCTCGACGTAGCGTTTCTTCGCTTCCGTCACGGGCGTTTCCTTGCTTGCCTGCACCAGCAAATGAGCGGCCGTGAGAAAGGACTTGCGCGCGTCCTCAGGTTTGCGCTGCTCCGCATCGCGGCCTTGCAGAATGTACTGCTTGGCCTGGTCAACGAGCAAATGCTCATCCATGGGTGTTCACCAGCACGTCGATGCTCTTGCTCTGCAGGGCTTCTGCGATTTTGTGCGAAAGGAACCGTTGCTTGTTGTACGTGTCTTCCATGCTCATGAGCTCGGAAAGTTCGCAATGGGTATCGTAACGTGTCATTGCTCGCGCGTCGTTGGTTGGTTGTGATGTTTGTCGTTCGTGCGTCAATGGATTCTGTAAAGACGACGACTCAAAACTACCTGGGACGCTCAACGATGAAAGCTCAGTACGATACACGCGTTCGGGCTCCTTCGAACCTCCATTTCCAACGTAAATTCTTTCCAACGCATAACTGCGCGTCAGGGCAGTCTTCGGTAGCGGCGATTCGTTTCCTTGATAGCGGGCACTGACGGAATACGTCATTGCTTTCGGGCCGCTGCTGCCTTTGTACGACTCGTGTGCGTTGACGCCGGGCCCGCAGCCGCACGATTCCCCGACTAATGCCGAACCGCCGCAGGACATCATGCCCTCGAGCGCGCCATCTTCATCATATCCCTTCTCTAAGACGTTGGGGAATTTAACCCGCATTGCGCAAAACAGCACAGCAGTGCGACAAATGCGTCACTACCACTCCATCACCACTAACGATATATACTTCGCTGAGTGGCAAAAGCGGGGGCGTATGTTACTGAAGGCACTGACCTTGCGGAATATTCGAAGCTACGTTGAACAGCAGATTGAGCTTCCCGCAGGCTCACTCGTTCTTTCCGGCGACATCGGGTGCGGCAAGTCCACGATTCTGCTTGCCATCGAATTCGCGCTGTTCGGATTGCTCCGCGGCGACGTGGAGGGCGCGGCGTTGCTCAGAAACGGCGCGAGAGAGGGCTCGGTCGAGCTCACGTTCTCGCTCGAAAACCAGGAATACACCGTCAAGAGAACCCTGAAGCGCCAGAAGGACAAGGTCGCGCAGGACGCGGGCCTCCTGATTCAGAACGGCTTGCAGAAAGAAGGCACCGCACAAGAACTGCGCGCGTGGATTCTCGACATTCTCGGCTACCCGAAAGAATTCTTGACCAAGAGCAAAGCCCTGCTGTTCCGCTACACCGTCTTCACGCCGCAGGAAGAGATGAAGCGCATCCTCTTCGAGGAAAAGGACGCGCGCCTCGAAACGCTGCGCAAGGTCTTCAACGTGGACAAGTACAAGCGCGTGAAGGAAAACACGCAAATCTTCGTGCGACAATTGAAGGAAGAGCGCAAGAACCTCGAGGGATTCACGCAGGACTTGGAAGCGAAACGCAACCTGCTCACGCTCAAGCGCGAGGAAGCGCTCTCAGTCAGGCAGCGCGCGGAATCCACGGGCAAAGAGCTGGAGGCCGCGCGCGCAAGGACCCTGGCACAACGCGCGCTCGTTGCACGGTACGAGGAAACCGTCAAGAACGGGCAGCGCATCCGTACCGAGCTCGGCATCGTGCAGGGCAGCATCGCGCAGCAGCAGCGCACGCTGGAACGCATGCAGGACGACCATCGCAAGCTCCTCGCGCAGCAAGCATTGTTGGAAAAGGAATTGCAGGACTCGCCCGGAAAACTCGAGGATATCCGCACCGCGTTGGGGCAGAAGAACGCGCAGATGCTTGAGCTGGAAAAAACCATTCGTTCGTTCCACGCAGCCATCGCGCAACTGTCGACGACCAAGACGCTCTCGGAAGAGCTGAAGGCAAAAGTTGCTTCGATGAACCACTGCCCCACTTGTCTGCAGATGGTGACGCAGGACCACAAGAACCGCATTTCATTTGCCGAAGACCAGAAAGTGCGCGAGCTCCAACGCCATCTCGATTACAACACGACGACCAAGGAGCAGCTGGAAACACAGCTCATCCTGATGCGGCAGGAACTCGAAAAACTCCGCCACCAGGAACAGCAGACGTTATTGCTCATCGCGAAACAAAAGGCATTTGCGGACATCACCCAGCAAGTCGCTTCGCGAGCCGATGCGATGCAGCAGGCGCAGATGGAATTAAAGCAGCTGCAGAACAAGCAGCAGGAACTCACGGCACTGGCTGACAGCGTTGCGGGAGCCGAGCGCGAGGCCGCAAAGGCACGCCTCCAACTGGACGCCGTGCTTGCCGAGGAGCGCACGTTCGACATCAACTACCACCGGTTCCTGAAAGAGCTTGAAGGCATTGAGAGTTTTGCTTCAACGGTTCAGGAGGACGTGAACCGCAAGGAACAGGCAAAGGCAAAGCTCCAGAAGACCATTGCGGTGCAGGGCTGGCTCACCGACCAGTTCGGGAACTTGCTTGACGTGATGGAAAAGCACGTGCTCGCGCGCGTTCATCGGGAGTTCAACGACCTCTTCCAGCGCTGGTTTGCCATTCTCGTGGAAGACGAGCTCCTCGCCGCACATTTGGACGACACGTTCAGCCCCGTGATTGTCCAGAACGGCTATGAAGTTGACGTTGCCAATCTTTCCGGCGGCGAGAAGACCGCGTGCGCGCTCGCCTACCGGTTGGCGCTGAACAAGGTCATCAACGACGTCATCAGCACCATCAAGACCAAGGACTTGCTCATTCTCGACGAGCCCACCGACGGCTTCAGCACAGAACAGCTGGACAAGATTCGCGATGTGCTCGAACAGCTCCACCTCAAGCAAGTTATCATCGTGAGCCATGAGAGCAAGATTGAGTCGATGGTGGAGAACGTGATGAGGGTTGAGAAAGAAGGACATGTGAGTAGACTTATTGCGTAATGTTCGTGCCCGCGTCCCAGGCAGGTTTGTCGTATCGTTGCTTTCGACTAAGTAAACGACGCTACAAAACGGCAGGGGCAGAAATGCAAGGAACTCAACGACGCCACCAAACTACCAGGGGCACACGCAAACGTTTATAAATAAGCGCGCGATGAACTGCTCAGGATGGCAAAGAGGTTGCGGTTGCGCGTTGTATTCTATATTCTTGCTCTATTGCTCCTTGCTGCCTCTGCGTTCGCGTTCGAATTCAACGTCGAAATCGACCCCGACCAGGCAAGCACGCGCATCGGCGAAGCCGCAAACTACACGCTGCTCATCTCGCACGACTCCGGAACGTCGGAAACGTTCGATATCTACTCTCCGGACGTCGAGTGGGACATCACCACCGACATCCCGCGCCCCATCACCGTGCAACGAGGCGAAGTGAAGCAGGTCACGCTCTTTGTCAAGCCGCTCTACGCCTCGCCTGGCTACTACGCATTCGCGCTCCACATCCGCCACCCGTCCACGGGAGACTTCATCCGCAAGACGCTCATCATCGGCGTGCAGCCGAAGAACTATGTTCCCGGGCAGTACGCTCCTGCCGTTCGCATCAAGACGAATGTCGCATCGAGCGTGGACCCGCGGCAGCCCGTTGTCGTCACCTTGAACGTCACGAATGCCAACCGCCGGGACCTCTCGAATGTGCAGTTCAAGGTGCGCAGCAACCTCGTGAATGCCGAGGCCGTGCTCGACCTCCAGGGGCTTGAGAAGAAGCAATTGGTCTTCCCGGTCAAGATTCCCGCCAACACGCCTCCGCAGAAGGACACCATCCAGGTCACGGCTCTCGTGCAGGACGGCGACGAAGTCATTCCCTTCACCGCAGAGCCGGTCGAGTACGACGTGATGGAGTACGGCGAAATCGCGCATACCGTCTCGGAAGAGAGCGCGTTCCTCAAGCGCACGTGGACGTACACGCTCGTGAACAACGGCAACGCGCCGAAGCACACTGAATTCCAGCTCCGGAGCAAGTTCTTCCAGGGCTGGTTCACCACGACCGAGCCGTTGGCAAAGAGCGTCAAGCTCGCCGACGGCGTGTATGACGCGTGGGACATCAGTCTTGGCGTTGGCGAAACAACGGAAGTGAAGGTCATCACGAACTATCGGCCGTTGCTCGTCGTGTTCATCGTGCTCGCGCTTGCGATTGCGGCGTACTACACGTTCCGCAGTCCTCTGGTGGTGCGAAAATCCGCAGTCGTCATCGCCGCCCGCGAAGGCGGCATGAGCGAATTGAAAGTCCTCATCGAAGTGGCAAACCGCAGCTCAAAGCCCGTCAAGGACGTGCGCGTGCTCGACAAGGTGCCGCACATCGCCGAGGTCGTGCGGGACTTTGAAGTCGGAACGCTGCGGCCCACGAAGATTGTCCATGACGACAAGAAAAGAACGCTCATGAAGTGGACGCTCGATGAATTGGATTCCGACGAG
>DATILO010000097.1:0-10551 GCA_035476335.1 Binatia bacterium
TGGATGGCCGCGGACGTCGTTCTCGACGTGTGCAAGCAGCTCAACGCAAAAGAGCTCATCGCCATCGAGGGCGTCGGTTCCCAACGGCCGGACATGCAGCGCGCGTTCTACTATTCTACCGACGTGAAAAACTCAAAAGTCCTCGAGAAGGCCGGCGTGCAGGCGCTCAGCGAGGGCATCATTATCGGCGTCACGAGCTCGCTCTTGCTGAAATCCAAGCTCCCGCTCACGGCCATCTTCTCGGAAACGCACACGAACCTGCCCGACTCCAAATCGGCAGCCAAAGTCATCGAAGTGCTCGACAAGTATCTGGGGCTGGAAGTCGACTACCGCCCGCTCCTGAAGCAGGCCGAGGAGTTCGAAGGCAAAATCAAGGGACTGCTCCAGAAGCAGTCGACCGCCCAGGAAGACAGCGAGAAGAAGAATTTGAGCTACATCTCGTAATTCATTAGATTTTTATTGTTGAGCTTCCGAAAAGGAACTGCCATCTCGCACCGAGTGAAGACGGAGCGCTATGCCCGTATTCAAGACGATTACGTATCAGCTGCTTGAGCACGACGTGAGCGTGTGGAAGGGAGCGTGGCAGGAGCCGACCTATTCCCACCGGCAGGAATCTGACTACTACCGCTGCGTCCTGCACCAGCGCGCACTTTTCCCGAACCGCGTTCTGCTGACGTACGAAACCGGCATCATCCGCGCCCGCTTGTGCCACAAAAGCCATAGTGTCGACGAACTGCTTGCGATGCTCCACGACGCCAGCCGCAACAAGTATTTGTATGAACAAATCGAAATCGGCACCCTGCGCAAAGGCGCGTCACCGCACGACGCCACCGCATTCCGGTCGATGTTCATGCTCAACGTGGACCACCAGAAAGGCCGCTATGTCACCTCAAGTCAGCGCTGCGCCGTCTACGATGACACGAGCGTGCGGCACGCCATTCTCGAAGAACTGCAGGAAATGCTGTCATGAACTCACTTTCGTCAGTCCAGCAGCCAGTTTTCTGAACTATCCGTGTAGTGCCTAAATTTATCTTGAGTGTTTCTGCGTCCTGGCAGGCACTGCAGTCCACCCCGACGGGGCCAACCCCCGTCCTGCGTGCGCCAGTACGCCCCATCCCGCGTCCCTGCACCCCCGCACGTGCGCACCCCCAGGACTCTTGACGTCGTTCGGTTTTTGCGCCATTCACTCACTGAAGTCTCACTTTCTGTGAACAAACTCATTTATTCATCACAATTTTTGTATATGGAAATATAAAAGTAGAAAAGATATTTCTCTAATAATATTTCCTAACAGTCCTAAATTAATATGAATATTATATAAGATAGTAAACAAAGAAATCTACGCAATAGTTATTTCAAATAAAATAAATAATTTTAATCTCATTTGTCACAAATAATAAGATACAAAAGGCGTTCATTTTTGTTCATTATGTTTTAAATTGTGGTGACAAAAAGTGACAACCTCCTCCCCGCAACCATCACGCGCCACGAACAGACTGGTGCGCCGGATGCGCAAAATGCGCGTTCTCACAGGCGCGGATTTCTCGACGGCAGATGCATTGCAGCGCACCAAAAATCAAGCGCCGAACCCCCAAAAACACGTTTTCGAGCCCTTCCTGGAAGACGCCGAAATGGCGGGCTAACCGCGCAAAAACAGGGATGGTTTCACCCCTCTTTTTCGCAGCCGCAAATACAACATAACGACGTAAGACCAGCTCATTCATCCTGTCAGTGATTATCCCGAATTTTGCCCATTTGTGCGAGTGTTTGCATCTTTTGGCGCAGACCCGGGCTTCTGCGCGCGATGCCCCATGACCTCGTCTGCAGGGATAACGCAGGAAAGTCCGCAAAGACGCCGTCAGCGTTGGGATTTTGCCCTACCGAGCGTGTTTTCGCATCGTTCAGTGCGCGACCAGTTCGCGATTCTCGTCGGGAAAACGCCGACTGCGCGTTTCGGGCACCGGAATGGCCCGGAAAAGTGTTCGGAGCACTCACGCGAGCAATGGTCTGATACCTTTTTCGCAAAAAGTCCTGCCAAAACGCCTGCAAACGCGCGCCATGTATGCGGAAGGGCAGCGGCTGAGCCGCAATTTTCTGTTGCCGCGCCGATTTTCCGTCGAAATCACGGAAAACGTCCAATCAGATTTAATCCCGAATTGATTCTGGAATAATTCCGAAACATTTTTATCGAAAAACAGTTTTCAAAAATCGGTAAAGACGGTGACCATGAAAATCCAACTCGAACACGCCGAAGCGTTGCCCGACGCCAACGTCGAGGAACTCTCGCGCACGCTCCTCTCGCGGTTCGGGCTGCTGCCGCGCAAGAAAGACGGCAACGCCGCCATGCACAAACTTCTCCTCGAGCTGTACGAGCGCAAGAAGGTCGCCAACCGCGACCGCACGCCCGAATCCGCCGTGATTCCCGTCGAGATGATGGGCAACATCGCGGGCATCAAGCGCCAGACCATGTACGAGTATTTGCACCGCTGGCTCGACCTGCAAATCCTCAAGAAAACGAGCTTCGTTTCCGACGGCAAAGTCGTGGTCGGCTACGAGCTCAACGGCGCGAACCTGGAAGGCGCGTTCCGCAAGGCCGAAGCGGCCATCCGCAACCACCTCGATTCCAGTCTCCGCATCGTCGACACCTTGCAGAACGAAATCAAGAAGGACAAGCTGCGGGGCTTCAAGGAAGCGTCTGAATCTGAGCCGCAAGAGACAACGCACTAGCAGGTCGTCGTAAGCAGGTCCTGGCAGTTTGTCGTCGTTGTCCCGTGCTCTCCCCGGCAGTTTTGAGGCGTCGTTTTCTCAGAAGTCGATAACGCACGAACGTCAAATCTGCCTGGGAACGGCACTCACCAACACTCAAACGACGCGCTAAGCAACGACCTGGACGACGACAAACTCAGAACTTCTTTGAATCCCAATACGTCAGCTTCGTGTCCAAACGCACGAGATTCTGCTTGGCCTGGACTTCCCGGAACGCGCGGTCCAAACCCAGGAACGCATTGCCGTTCGCGTACTTTTTCTCGACGGGAATGCCCTTGCCGATGAGGCACGTCATCGTGCGCGACACGGCTTCCACCGTCGTGGTGAGCTTGCGCGCCAACTGGTGGTAGGTCACAAACGGCGTGGTTTCGGTGAGCGTGTAGAGCGCGAAGAATGCTTCCTTTTCCTGGCCGGTGAGGGGCTCGATTTTGAACTCCTGCACCGTCGGAGAAGTGGTTCCGTGCTTGACCAGCATCGTGAGCTCGTCGAGCCGTTCCTGGAGCTTGTCCATCCGCGCGTTGAGCTGGTTCAGGAGCTCGTAGTTGCTCTCGATTTCGTTCGTGTTTTCGTTCAACGCGGTGCGATGGTCGTCGAGTTCGTCGCGGATCTGTTCGATGAACGCGTCGATTTTCTCGCGGACGTCGTGGTGTTCACGACGGAAAAGAACCTGCTGTTTGTCTTCGTTCTCCATGGGCCCGCTTCCTTTCCCGGCACGAACTTAAAGGGTATTTCGCTACTGCAACATCTATCTTTCAGTCGTCGTTTCGGGTCTTTTTCGCGCGCGCCGAGCCCCAGAAATACCGCTTTTCCTTGCCTTCATCCACGACGGAAATGTCGTCAGTGTCCTCCAGTTCCTCGAGGATGCGGTAGAACGAGCTCTTCGAGCACAAACCCTGCTCCACGACGATGCTTTCGCGCAAGGCGACGCCGGTGATTTGGCCGTGCAGTCGGATGAGTTTCAGGATGCTCTGCTTGATGACGTCCTTGCTGTTCCGGACGGCGATTTTGACCATCTTTTCGGTCAATGCGGAGGTCATTCCCAGCTTTTCTGGGACGGTCCCAGGACCATCCCTGGGAATGAGCGTTTGTCGACGGAGAGTTCCCAGCTCGGAGACCTGGGACTGCAGCTCGCGCAAGGCCTGGAACCAGTCCCGCTGGGTGCTTTCGAGCACCTCGACCTTCTGTCCCACGGCCGCGACGTTTTCGATGCGGTTTTCGAGCGCGCGGATGCGCTCCAGAACCGGCTCAAAGGAGTAGTGGGAATCAACGATCTGGCGCACCTGCTCCGCAGTCATGCCGCGCGCAATATGGGCTGTTTTCTCGTCGAGAAGACGCCGGAGTTCGGTGTTCTGCTCCGCAAGATACCGAATCCATCCCGAAACGTTCTCGGTGTCGGTGCGAACGCCCGTGAAGGACTGCTTCACGTTCTGCTCAAGCTGGCGCAGGTCCTCTTTTGACGCGAAACCCCACATGCGCCCCGCAGAGCGTGATTCATTTAAAAAGCTTTCCGTTCCCTGGGACGTTCCCAGGACCATCCTGGGACTATCTTGGGACTATCCTGGGAATGAGAAACGTCTAAAAGCTGATTATAACTGAGATATAGCCATTTCTCATTCCCAACCTGGGACCGTCCCAGGACTATCTTGGGACTATGGTGGGAATGAGGATGCACAACGCACGGCGCGCAGCCCGTGCCCTTGGTTTTCCGTTGCCCGAAAAAACGCAGTGTTGCGGAGCCCAAGAAATGGCCAAAAACCCGGGGTCTGAGGCAGCATCAGGAAACAAACATTCCGGCAAAATCCCGACTTTCAACCCTGCGGAAAATAGGTCGGACAAGTGCCTAATACCATCACGCCAATCTGGTGCCTACAACTAGTCAGAAAACAACCCATCAACATGGTGCTCAACCGTGAAACGGCCGGAAACAGCCCTCATTCGCGAAATGGCAGGAATGCAGCAGACAGGGGTTTTACGGGCTAAAAACGCGTTCTACGGGCCTGTAAACGCGCCAAAAACAGCCCAGGAAAAGCGGCTGAAACGCCCTCTTTCGCGAACAAAACCCCTTGGTTCCTTCAGAAGCACCCGTGTATGTGAAAATGCCTTCCCGCACTAGGAAAAGTGAGAGTTCAGGCCTTGTTCCCACAGCTTTCCGCGCCTGAGCCGCCCCACAGGACGAGATTGGAACCTCCCAGAAAGGGCTTTCCGAAGGCGGCTCTCGAATACGAAGCCCTTCAGGAGCCCCCTAGGAGCCGATAAAGCCCCGCTCAGGCGCTGCAGAGTCGTTCTGAGAACACCATTGAGCACCTCACAAGCGCAAAACAGGCCATTTGTGTAGGAAAAGTGAGTACGAAGCACCAAAAAGGGAAGCTTTATTAGGCACTAGCTGGATTGCTGAGAAACATGAGTCAAGGACACACCGCCCGCTTCTACACGGAAGAGCTTCCTGTCCAGAACAAAGTCAAGCTCACCCCTGAACAAGTGCGCCACAGCAAGGCCTTGCGCCTGCACGAAGGAGACACCATTCAACTCTTCGACGGCACGCACGAATACCAGGCACGCTTCTTAGGCACTCACGCAGAGATTGTGGGCAAAAGTGAGCCCAACGCCCCGAAAGGCCCCAAAATCACGCTCGCCGTGAGCTGGCCGAAGGGCGAACGCGGCGACTGGCTGGTCGAAAAGGTCACCGAGCTCGGCGTTGACACCATCATCCCCCTCCTGACGCAGCGCAGCGTCGTTGATCCTCGGGCGAGCAAGCTCGAGCGGCTCAAGAAAGTCATCATCAACGCGTGCGAGCAGTCGGGAAGAACGATTTTACCGACGATAGAAGCGCCGCAAATGATTCGCGACGTGCTCGCGCGCGAATTCGACGCCATCCTCATCGCCGACAAGAGCGGCAAACCGTTTACGAACTTTTGGCTTCGCGAGCATACCGAAGGGGGCTCCACCGCCGCCCCCCTCTCGACCCCCGCGGTCCTTTTGCTGATTGGGCCGGAAGGCGGCTTCACCGACGACGAAATCGCGGCAGCGCTCGCGGCAAACGCAAACGTCATTTCCCTCGGGGCAACGACGCTCCGCACCGAAACCGCAGGCATCACGCTCGCGGCACTGCTGAGGCAGCTTTATGCACCATAACGTTTTTAAACAGACCCGAAGAACGGGCAACCAAGGTGGTTTTCAATGGCATTGAACGTGAATATTCTCGAAGAAAAGAAGCACCGTCTCGTCTTTGAAATCGACGGCGACACGCACACGCTCGCGGCAGCGCTGACGAAGGAATTGTGGAACGACCCGCACACGAAAGTCGCGGGCTACAACGTCGACCACCCGCTCCTCGGCAAGCCGAAATTCGTGCTCGAAACCGACGGCGCAGACCCGAAGAAAACCGTGCAGGCAGCCGCAAAGCGCCTGAGCAAGCAAGCGGAAAAGCTCCGCGACCTTGCGTCCAAAGAACTGAAGTGAATCCCCGTGTTCGTCCGCGTCAAGAACATCAAGGGAAACCGGTACGCCTACCTCGTTGAAAACACCTGGCAGCCGAAGGGCTCCCGCCAGACGGTCAAGGCCTACCTGGGCAAGGTCCTGAAGCCCGAGATGGCTGCGCTCACGCCGATGCCCGACATTTCCTCGCACTCGTTTCCTGACGCGGTTCTCGCGCTCACGGGCTGGACGCTCGCAAACCACGGCTTTCAAACCCTCCCGGACGGCTACGCCAAGGACCACGTCCACGTCAGTCTCGCAACCAAGGCCGTGCGGCACAAGCAGCGCAACGCCGCGGTTGAAATGAACGAGGGCTACCTCTGCGACCACACGCTCACGCAAGCCCTGAACTTCGTGGGTGAAGGCACGCGCGAAGAGGAAGTCGGACAGCGGCTCGCGAACACGCTCCTCGAAGCCGGCATCTCGGTGCCGCAGGAAACCTTTGTGATGCTTTTCAATAAAATATTTAAACCGCTCCAGGAGAGCTAGCGGGAATGGAACCGACGACAAACGCCGTGCCGAAGCATCTCGGCATCATCATGGACGGCAACCGACGGTTTGCAAAACGCCTGATGATCAAGCCCTGGCAGGGGCACGAGTGGGGCGCCAAGAAGCTCAAGGACGTCCTTTCGTGGTGCCGCGATTTGGGCGTCAAGGAACTCACGCTGTACGCATTCTCCATTGAGAATTTTGACCGGCCGAAGCAGGAATTCGATTACCTGATGGGCCTGTTCCGCGATGAGTTCCGCGACCTGTACACGCCCGAGAACGTGACGAAATTGCAGCAGGAAGGCGTGCGCGTCAACGTGCTCGGCAGAATCGGGATGTTCCCCGCGGACGTGCAGGACGCGATGCGCAAGGTCATGGACGCGACGCAGAAGAATGCGCCGTATGTCGTGAACTTCGCGATGGCGTACGGCGGCAGGGCCGAGATTATTGACGCGACACGGAAAGTCGCACAGCTCGTCAAGGACGGCACGCTCGATGTGGACAAGATCAACGAGGACGTGTTCCAGAAGCAGCTGTACACCGAAAGCGAGCCCGACCTGATCATCCGAACCTCCGGCGAACAACGCATTTCCGGGTTTATGTTATGGCAGGGAAGCTACGCAGAACTGTTCTTCTGCAAGAACAACTGGCCCGACTTCTCGAAGGAAGACCTGCTTGAAGCGATTGCGTCGTACAATCATAGAGACAGACGGTTTGGGAAGTAATTAATCGTACGCCCGCGGTCGCTTGTCGATTTTCGTCACGAGCACAACCCGTTCCGCTTCCTTTACCTTATACAATGCGCGATAGTCTCCGACGCGATAGCGGAACATTTTCTCGCCTTGCTCACGCCTTATGAATTTGGAGTCGGAAGGAACGGGATTTTCCCCTAAACGCATCAGGCGCTTCGCGATACGCTCGTGAAGATGCTTGTCAAGTTTCGCTAGGAATTCCTGGGCGGTCTGCGAAAGGCGGACTTCGTAATTCAGCACAAACGTCTTGTCTTGCCATTGCGCAAGTCGTTTTCCGCAGCAGCTATTGACCTGAGGTCATCTTCGTCCAGAATAAGGTCAGGGTCGATGAGTTTCTTCAGCTGACGCACTTCTTTCTTCAGTTCGCGCACGTCCTCGGCAAGCTGTTTGACTGCGGTGTCCATGCCCGCACGAGACGGAGCCGTCTTCATGTGCGTTTCTCTCTTTTTTCCGGAAACCTTCCGGTGGGAAGCGGACATATTCCGGTTTCTAGGAAGTTGCGATTAATAATGCTTTCCAACGACAACCTTTAAATACCCCCTCCTTGTTCGCCAATCCTATCCCGAATCACTACACCGCGTTGTAGGAGGGCACGAATGGAAAAACAAGACTTCAAGACTGCGCTGGACCTGCTCAAGGCCAATTCTGAGAAGAGAAAGTTCACCCAGGCAGTCGACCTCATCGTCAATCTCAAGAACCTCGACCTGAAGCAGCCGACGCAGCAAGTTGATTTGTACTTGCAGTTGCACCACGGCCGCGGCAAGAAGGTCAAGATTTGCTGCTTCTGCGGCCCCGAAATGCTGCCGACCGCGAAGCAAAACTGCGATTTGGCAATTCCCATTGACGAATTCTCCCGCTACTCCGGCGACAAGAAGCTCATCAAGAAGCTTGCAACGGAATATGATTACTTCCTCGCGCAAGTCAACATCATGCCGGAAGTCGCCAAGGTTTTCGGTCGCGTGCTGGGTCCGAAGGGCAAGATGCCGAACCCCAAGGCAGGAGCCGTTGTTCCGCCGAACGCCAACCTCAAGGTCCTCGTGGAAAAGTTCACCAAGACCGTCAGGCTGTCGGCGAAGACGCAATTGAGCATCAAGGTCAACCTCGGCAAGGAATCACAGCCCGAAGCCGAAATTCTCGACAACGCATTCACGATTTACGAAACCCTGCTCAAGACGCTTCCGCAGGAAACCAACAACGTCAAGAACGTCCTGCTCAAGTACAGCATGAGCCGCCCGATTCCGGTCGGCGTTGCTCCTGACGACGTCAAGAAGCAGTGGGACGAGAGCGCGAAGAGAGCGTCCGAAGCCGCCGAACTGCGCAAGAAGCAGGCGGAAGTCGCAACCTTCAAGCCGAAGAAGCAGAAGGTTGAGAAGATATCGAAGGACGACGAGACGACAAAACTGCCGGGGAAGAACAAGCAGGAAGGGACGGAGCAGGCCGGGAACGCGGCAACGGACGCTCCTGAGAAGCCGAAGCGCAAGCGCGCGAAAAAGACTGAGGAGACTGCATGATGGCAACCGCAGTCCTCGCAAAGCCGAAAGCGCACGTCGCCCCGTACAAGAAGGACCTTGTCAAGGAACTTGAAGCGCTCCTCCAGAAGTATCCCATTATCGGCATCGTCAACATGGAAGGACTGCCCGGCGCACAGCTCGGACAGCTCAAGAAGGGACTGCGCGGCAAGGCCGAGCTGTTCATGACGAAGCGGCGCCTGATGAAGATTGCCATCGAGGGTGCAAAATCAAAAGTCGCACACCTCGAACAGATTGAGCCCCTCCTCAAGGGCATGCCCGCACTCCTGTTCACGCACGAAAACCCGTTCGCGCTCTACAAGTTCCTCAAGAAGTCCAAGTCTCCCGCGCCCGCAAAGGCAGGCCAGGAATCGCCGCGAGACATCGTCATTCCTGCCGGTCCCACGCCGTTCGCTCCTGGTCCGGTCATTTCCGAACTCGCAGCCGTCGGCATCAAGGCCGGCGTTGAAGGCGGCAAGGTTGCGGTCAGGCAAGACTCGCTCGTCATCAAGCAAGGCGAGAAGTTCAAAGGACCGTTGGCGGCAATGCTCACGCGTCTGGGCATCGAACCGATGGAAATCGGACTCAACCTCACGCACGTTTTCGAAAAAGGCGTCATTTACGACCGCAACGTCCTCGACATCGACGAAGTCAAGTTCATGCAGAACCTCATGACGGCAGCCTCGGAAGCGTTCAACCTCGCAGCCGAAGCCGCATTCGTGACTGCGGACAACCGCGAAATGCTCATCGCAATCGCGTTCCGCGAAGCCAAGGCCGTTGCGTTGGAATCAAAGTTCCTCGCTGACGCCGTTGCTGCGGACATCGTCGAACAGGCAGCGCGCGGCGCCATTGCGGTCGCGGTTGAAGCCAAGCTCGAAGTCTCGCACGAGCGCCAGGCCGGTGAGACTAAGGCAGCACACGCCGAACACGTCGCGGCCGCAGCCGAAATCAAGAAGGAAGTCAAAGAAATCATCCCGAACACTCCTGAGTCCCACAAGAACGCCGAGCACATGCTCGACGAGCTGAAGAAGAAGGGAACATTGAGAGACAAGAAATGACTGTTATTCGGAGGTAACCGACCATGGAGTACATCTACGCCGCAATGCTCATCCACAAGGTGGGCGGAAAGGTCGACGAGGCCACCGTGACGAAGGTCCTGCACGCCGCAGGAGCAAAAGTCAACGAAGCCCGCGTCAAGGCACTGGTTGCAGCGCTCGAAGGCGTCAACATTGACGAAGCCGTCAAGAAGGCAGCCATCGCGCCCGTTGCAGCAGCAGCGCCCGCCGCAGAGCACAAGGCTGAAGGCAAGAAGGAAGAGAAGAAGTCCGCAGAGGACGAGAAGAAGAACGAGGAAGCTGCAGCAGCAGGTCTCAGCGCCCTCTTCGGTTAAACTCCTTTTGTTTTTTCCCTTTTTGGGAAGCACGGGAGATACCACTGTGAGTGTGAATGCTGAGCAACGACGAGAAGAGCCAACTGAACAAACAGGCGGATGAGCTCAATCACGAGATCCGGAAGCTGAGAAGCAGACTGAGCGAGTTGAACGACCAAAAAGAAAAGCTGTT
>DATILO010000098.1:0-2578 GCA_035476335.1 Binatia bacterium
TTCAGCTCCAGCGTGAGTCACGTTGTTGCACCGCTTGCCGAAGAAGCGGGAATTCCGCACATCGCGATCGCCTCCGACCCGGCGCTTGCGGCAGGCAAGTACACCTTCGTGCATTGGACGCCACCGGCTGCGGAAGCCGCATTGTGGACCGCAGAAGCGCAACGGAGAGGCGTGCACCGCATCGCCGCAATCATTCTCAACCAACAGGGCGCGACTGCCATTTTTGATGAAGTGAAAGCGAGACTGGGGAATATGCGCCTGGTACACGAGTCCCGCTTTGACGCGGGCGAAACCGATTTCCGCACGATGCTGCTCAAAGCGAAAGAATCGAGCCCTGACTTGTATCTCGTGGGAGCGTTCTCTCCTGAATTGGAAATGCTCGCCAAACAGGCGCGTGAGCTCAACGTGACTCCGCTGTCAACCATCGAGTCGTTCGAATTCACGCCGCAGCCTGAACTCTTTGAAGGATACTGGTACGTGAACGCCGCAGATCCGACTGATGAGTTCCGCGAACGCTACGAATCCCGCTTCGGAGCAGCTCCCACACCAGGAGCCGCGAACGCATACGATGCTGCGCGCCTGCTCGCGCTGAGCACAGGTTCCATTGACGAGCTGCACGCCATACGTGACTTCCCTGGCGCGCTGGGCAACCTCACCATTGATGCAGAGGGAATCGTGTGGAGCAAACCTGTCGTGCGCCAAATCGTGAATGGAAAGCCCGTCACGATGAACCCTTACCAGTCCGGGTAAAATTCCTTTAGCTTCATTTCATCTCCCTTGCGTATGCCTGAACGCAAGACCTACCACGAGATTGCCCGCGAAACGTCCGCGGAAGTGGACAAAATTCTCGACGCGTATCTCTCCGACGCTGACCCGCACACCCAGCTGCTTCCCCGGAAACGGATGAACGGCAATTACCGGCTGCGCGACGTCTCAACGCGCCTCGGGTACGAGATTGCCGGAGGAAAAGACTGGAACGACGTGGTTCCCGTCGCTGCTGCATTCGAGCTCGAGAACTGCTCGTCCTATGTCATCAACTGGATTCTCGACAAAAAAGGAGAAGTCACGAGCGAAAAAGAACGGAACAACTTCATCATCGCAGGCATGCAGTTGCGCGAGCTCGCGCACCAAGTGCTCGTTGAGCACGGGCTTGACAAGCTCGTGTCAAGCATCAGCGACATCCAGCAGCGGGGCTATCGGGGGCAATACGCCGACCTTAACCTGTTGAAAGTCGAAAATGCCAGCGACTTCCCCACTCTTGAAAGTTTCCTTGCCACCTACGAGGAGCGTTGCACCAATTTATCGGGCGTGTTCCACGCGCACTGCCTCTTTTCCGGGTCAATCGTTGCAGATAAGGCTGAGCTCCTGCTCTATGATGCCGGACTCAGGTTCGGAAGCGCACTTCAGTCGACCAACGACATCGGGGACTTCATGCCTCCCCGTTCCGACACACGCACCGCGGAGAAGCCCTACAGCGACCAATTCTCGGATTTGCGGCAGGGGAAACTGACGCTGCCGGTGTACTTGCTTTACGCGCATTCGCCAGAAGATCGGGTATTCGTCGAGGAACGCGTCGGAGGAACCTGGACCGACTACGAAACCGTGGTTGATCGGCTCCGCGCCACAGGAGCGTTTGATTATTGCTATTCCTACTTGCGCAGGAAAAAGAACGAACTTGAAAAGCACATGCGCACAAACTTCTCGCATACGCAGGAGCGCAGCAACATCATCCAGATGTTCGCCGCCATCACATCGAACAAGTTTATCTATGCTTTAAAAAATAAGGAAAAGGAACTTACGCCCCAAGCTGTCCCGCAGTCAAGCCCTTCCGCTGCACAATCTGCCCCGTAATCTTGGTCTGCAGTTCGTTCGGGAGCTTCTCGAAGGTCTGGTCGACGAGCGAGGATTGTCCGCGGCCGCCGGTTGCGGAGCGCAAATCGGAGCTCCAGCCGAGCATTTCTGCGACGGGAAGCTTGGCCTTCACGGCCGTCTGCGAGCCCTGCTCGTTGATTTCGAGAATCTGGCCGCGCTTGTTCATCACGAGCTTCGTGATGTCGCCGGTGAACTCAATCGGAGCTTCAATCAGGTGCGTCTGCACGGGTTCGAAGATGACCGGACCCGCGCCCATCATGGCTCCGCGAATACCTTCGCGGACTGCGGGATACATCTGTGCCGGACCGCGGTGGATTGCGTCTTCGTGCAATCGCGCATCCGTCAAGGTGACTTTGATGCCAAAGCACGGTTCTCGAGCGAGCGGACCCTGGTCCATGACTTGCTCGAATCCCTCGATGACGAGCTGGATACATTCAGACAGCTGGATGTTTCCGCGCGTGGCGTCGATGAAGATGCTGCCCTTGTAAATGTCCTTGATGGAGAGAGCCGTGTCGTTGTCGTAGCCCGCATCGACGAGCGTGTCTCTGAGCACCAAATCCTTCTTCTTGATTCTGCCTTCCGAGATTTCGCCCTTGCGGATGAGTTCCGTGATGTGCGGCTCCAACGGCTCGACCTTGAAGTAGAGCTTGTTGTGCTTGTTCGGCGACTTGCCTTCGACTTCAACGCTTTCCTTGCTGACCGTTTC
>DATILO010000099.1:0-7721 GCA_035476335.1 Binatia bacterium
CACCTGCCGAAAATCGGCTACAAGCCGCGCATCGAAATCATGACGCCGCTGATTCCCGGACTGCAGGGACAGGGCGGCAAGATGTCCGCGTCAGTGAAACATTCGAAAATCGATTTGCTGGAGGATGCGGTCGCGGTCAAAGAAAAACTCGACAAGGCCTTCTGCCCCGAAGGAGTCGTGGACGGCAACGGCGTGCTTGCGTTCCTCAAGTACGTCGTCATGGCCGTCAAGGAGCCGCGCGGCGAAGCGTTCGTCATCACGCGTCCCGCGAAATTCGGAGGCGACGTGAGCTATGCAACCTACGCCGCGCTGGAAGCGGATTTCCTTGCCAAGAAAATCCATCCGCTCGACCTCAAGAACGCTGTCGGAGTGGAAATCAACGCGCTGCTTTCACCCATCCGCAAAAAGATGTCCGCACACGCGAAACTCATCCAGGACGCGTATCCTGACGCGTAATGCTCCCAAGATTTAAATAGTTCTGCGACAACGAAAGCGCGACATGACGAACGCACCCGCCAAGGAGTCAAAAGACAAGACTGAGGCTGCATTCTACGCGTACGTGAACAATGTCTCCGGGCTCGAGGACGAAAACCGCGCCCTCAAGGAGCACAATGAAACGCTTGAGCGCGAATTGGAGAAATACCGGCGCGCGCCCCTCATTGTTTGTGAAGTGCGCGACATCGTCGAGCACCAGGCGCTCATCCGGCTCCCGAACGGCAACGAATTTCTCGTGGAAGTGAGCACCGACTGCGAACCCCTGGCTCCCGGAGACGGCATCGTCGCCGAACAGAAAAATCTCACCGTCATCCGCAAAATCATGACGAACAAGAAGTTCGACGTCGAGCGCTTTGTCGTCATCGACAAGCCCACCGTTCCCTGGGCAGCCATCGGCGGCCTGCACGAGCAGGAACGCGACATCAAGGAAGTCATCGAACTCCCCCTCAAGAAGCCGCAGCTCTTCAAGGAAGTCGGCATCCAGCCGCCGAAAGGGATTCTGCTGCACGGCCCTCCCGGAACGGGCAAGACGCTGCTCGCGAAAGCGGTTGCGGCAAGCACGAACAGCACGTTCATCGAGGTCGTGGGCTCCGAACTCGTGCAGAAATTCATCGGCGAAGGAGCGAAGCTCGTGAAAGAAATCTTCCAGCTCGCGCGTGAGAAGGCGCCTTCCATTGTGTTCATCGATGAGATTGACGCGATTGCCGCGACGCGCGTTGACGTCGGAACCTCAGGCGAGCGCGAAGTGCAAAGAACGTTCATGCAACTCCTTGCCGAGATTGACGGATTCGAGCCGTTGGGCAACGTGAAGATTATCGGCTGCACCAACCGCAAGGACATTTTGGATCCGGCCATCGTCCGTCCGGGACGGCTGGACCGATTGATTTTCGTGCCCTTGCCCGATGAGGAAGGACGGCACGAGATTCTCCGCATCCACACGAAGGACATGAAGCTCGAGCGCAAGCTCGACCTCGACGCGCTCACGACGCAGACCGAGGGATTCTCCGGCGCGGAGCTGAAGGCCATTTGCACCGAAGCGGGCTACTGCGCCATCCGCAGCGACCGCACCAAGGTCACGATGGACGACTTCATCGATGCCGTGCAGAAAGTCGGCGAGGAAGTCGCGCTCGGCAACAAGGACTATTTGAAGATGTTTGGTTAGAGCTCTTTTATCGTCAGTAGTGTTGCTGTTTCTTTACACGCAAGTTCAAGCACAATAATGTACGGTCGCCATTCAGGAAGCGTCTTTGCGAAGAGTATGATTTCGTCAATATGCTGCACCCTGATTTGTTTGACAACTTGTTCTTTCAACGCAGGAACTTCTGCCAAGGTCAATTGATAATCGTAAGAAGGAATAGGCTCTTCAGGCGCGAGCAAGCCGAACTTTCCTGAGAGAATACGCAACTCAACGCCATCCTTCCTGCTCCTTGCAAAGACTGCATGTATTCGCGGAGAATCGTACCGTTTGATTGCCGCAAGAGGCTGTTTTGTCGTCACCTTTTCTTTCGAACAAATAGTGCAATAGATTTTCATGGTCACGTGACTTTGAAGTCAACACTCACGCGGTACACTCGCGGGCTCTGCTGTCCGACCCTGAACGTTCCGACAATCTTGCACTTCTTCTTTGCCTTCACACAGGCCTTGACGACTTTTGCTTCTGCTGCTGCAAAATTGATTTCATCCGCGAACGCGTAGAAATGGACGGTCGCGTTCTTTTTCGCGAGGCGCAATGCGGCGAGCAGGAACTTGTCCGCCGTCATCGGCAAAGGCATGATGATTCTGTCGAACTTCTCCTTGGATTTCATGCACCATTTCTTCGCATCGGCCTTGACGGCGGTGACGTTGCCCTGCAGTTTGTTGAGCATGATGTTTTCCTCGGCAAAATGGTGGGCTGCGGGATTCAATTCCACTGCAGTCACGTGTTTTGCGAAAGCGTGCCGTGCAATGACGAGCGCGTACGGCGCAACTCCTGAGAACAACACGAGCACATTCTCTCCTTTCTTGACGAGCTTCGCAATCCGCAAGCGCTCGGTGCTCAATCGCGGAGAAAAGTACGCCTTGGCCACATCAACGCGTATGCGCAGCCCGCTCTCCTTGTGCTCAGTAACGGTGCGCTTGTCGCCGCCGATGACTCGCAAGGCCTGCACGCGGTATTTGCCGCCGTGGCCGCCGGTCTTCTTTGCGATGACCTTGAAGTGCGGATGGAGCTTTTGGAATGCGGATACAATGACTCGTTCCTGTTTTCTCAATGCGCGCGGTATTTCAAGAATCGCGATGTCTCCCACGGAATCAAAGCTGCCGCGCACCTGCGCGAGCTGGGAAGGTTTCAATGTTCCGCGCAAGGCATCCTTGAGATTCATGCGAAGAAACTCGAGAGTCCCTTTTGCGAGCGCTCTTCCGAACCCTTCATCAAATCATTGAGCGTTTTGGTGACGCGCTCGGCCGCGAAATCATGTTCGTCAATGAGGAGCTTCTCGACGGCGTTCGCATCAGGACGCTTCCACGTCAAATCGTACTTCGTTTCCACGGCAGGATGCTTGAAAAGCGCGAAAATCTCCTCCCACGGCGTTTCGAACGTGTCCGACCACTTCACGGATGCAAACATCGCGCCGAAGTCCTTCGGATGCTCGGTCACGAGCTTCAAGGCCTTCTTGGGACCGATGCCCTTGATGCCGCCGATGTTGTAGTCGGTGCCAATGAGCATCGCGAGCGCGACGAGCTGGTCCTGGGAAAGGTTGAGTGTCTTGAGCACGTCCTTGAGCTCAATAAGTTCCGGCCTGACAACCGTGTACGCAAGCTGTCCTGGCTTTTTCTTTTTGCCCGTAATGGCGAGGTTCCTCACGAGGCGCGGAGCGCCAAAGACCAAACTGTCGGCGTCCTGCGACGCGCTTGCCCAGACGTCCCCCTGGCGCGCAAGATACGCCGCCTGTGCCTCGCCTTCACCGAGACCCTGCACGACCGGCAGGCCCAATGCTTCCACGAGCTTCCGTGCCTCTGCGACCATGTCCTTGGTAAGATGCATCGAGCGCGCGGCGTACTTCTTCATTTCTTCCTGGTCGCCCTGTTCAGCAGCAATGTGGTATTTTGCCTCAGCCGCAATCTTGAGTTCCGCGCGGCGCTCCTGCTCGGCTTTCTTGAGCATCGGCGGCTTGCCGTCGAGCACGAAGCACGGTCGAACGCCCACCTGCATGAGCTTGGTCGTGCGCGAGAAGAGCCCGATGAGGTGGCTCGTAATCCTGCCCCTGCTGTCCGTCAGCGGCGTGCCGTCGGGCTGCCGGATGGTGGCAAGAAATTGATACAAAAAAAGACTGGTGTCAATAGCGACGCGCTTGCCCGCGAGGTCGGCAAGCTCGAGCTCGGCTTTCGGCACGAGCTCGAAGATCTTGACGCCCACCTCACACGACCTGGACCGCCAGACTGATATCGCCGCTGTACTCCTCCGTCGGGCCGAAGAAGCCTCCCTGGTGGAGCACGCGTGCCGTGAACTCATAGGTTCCCGGCGGCGGAACGCTGCCATCGGTGAAGCTCGTGACTTCGATGACGATGGGCTGGATGCTCTGCTGTTCCGGATTCAACGGCGTGATTGAAAAGTCGTTGTGCGCAAGCCACGGGATGATGTTCTGCGCCGTTGCCACATCAATCGTGTTCGAACTCTTGTCGATGGCGCGCTTGAACACGAGTTCAATCAGGAAGTTGTCCTTGGCGACCAAGCGGTTCGTGAAACCAAGACCGAACGTGTGGTGCTGGCCGAGTGCAAGCTTGGTGTAGCTTTCGCTCAACGCATACTTCGTGGTGCTCTTCAGGTTTCCTGCGACCTTGTCGCGCGTCGCCTGCGAGAGACCGTAATCGACTGCGACCGGCGTCGGAGCCGATTCAGGAGCAGGAGCGGGTTGCGTTTCAACCGGGCTCGGTGTCGGAGCAGGCGCTGACGGCGCGCTGCTGCACGCGGCAACTGCCAAGAGCATCAGGCACAACAATGCGATTAACGTTCGTTTCATGGTATCCTCCTTTACGCGAGCCGCGTGAACGCGACGCCGCGCAATTCTTTTGCGAGAAGCTCCTGGGCTTTTTTGCTCAGCTCGCCGGGGGCGAGGAGCATCGCGGGAAGCTTCTTGAGCTGACCTTGCGTAAATGCACCGCTCAAATCGGTGTCATTGAGCTTGGCCTTGTTCCGGGCCTTGGCGTAATACACCAAGCTGCCGACGGGACTCGGGACTTGGATAATCAAATCATAGTCCAGCTTTTTGGTGACCATGGCGTGTTCGAGTATTTTAATATTCGCCTTCACGCAGAAGTCCTGGATTTGCTTGTAAAACGGGTCGCTCAGCGCGGGGTCTTCCAGGAAGGTCTGGGTAATGGGTGCGTCTGAGTGGACGAAGGATGTGGCTGGGACGCGTTCAACGGCACGACGCTCAATGCGCTCAGGTTCCGGCTCTTTCACGACGGCCTTCTGCTTCACCACTTTCGGCTTCTGCGGCTTGACTTTCGGAACCGGCGCTTGGACGGATTCGGCGCGCGCAGGAACGGGAGCAAAAACCGTCTGTTGCTGCGCAGCCGGTGCGGGCGCGGGCGCACTTGCCGTCAGGATTTGCTTAATGAGTGCAGAGGCGTCTGCATCAGGAACCTGCTGCCATTTCCAGAATATTTCCGTCGTTCCGGCATGGGTGACGTTCAAGGGCTGCGCAAAATCCTTGATGCCGCGCAGCGAAACGCGCGTCAGCGCATCCTGGTCCTGGTCACGGACGACCTTGTTGTCGCGAAGAAATTCAAGCGTGCGCTGGTCCTTCTCATTGAGGTTCTTCGTGAAGCCGAGAAGCATCGCTTCCTGGCCGGGAATGTAGTAGAGCGGAGAACCGCCAATCTTGAGATGCGAGACGCGCAAGGTGCCCTTGCTCGTCATCTCGCTGAGCATCGCGCTCGCCATGAGAATCTCGGTGCGCAGCTCCTTCGCAATCTGCACCGGAAGCACCGGTCCCTTGCTCCGCACGAACGCCAGGACCGTGTCCCGGTAGTCAACCACCATAGGGAAAACCCTCTCGATAAACGTATATAAAGATTGTTGTAACCCAGAGAAGAGCAGCCCCTAAAGATTTATATACAACCAAAGCCGGAACAATCGAAAAATCAAAGAGGTGCTTCATGAAGCGAGCCCAGGGCATTTCCATCAATGTCATTGTCGTTGCAGCCATCGCGCTTCTCGTACTCGTCGTTTTGAGCGTGGTATTCCTCGGTCGGTTTGGCCTGTTCACCCAGCAGTCTGCTGACTGCGAAAACAAGGGCGGACGCTGTGTCGTGGGAGCGTGCCCCTCAGGAACGAATGACTACCGCGCGTGGAGCTGTCCGGACACGTCCTCAGGCGCGTCCCAGACGTGCTGCCTCGCCGTGCAGAGCTGAAGATGAAGCGAGCGCAAGGAATCTCGATTAACGTCATCGTCATCACGGCAATCGCGCTCATCGTGCTGATTGTTCTCGTCATCGTGTTCACCGGGCGCGTGCAGCTCTTCGGCAAGGGATTGGGAACGTGCAGGGGTTCTTGCGTGACGTCTGCGGTGAACTGCAACGGCGACTCCGCCATTCCGACGTCCAACTGCGATGACGGCAAGTCTCCCCCCATCAAGGGTGATGGCTTCTGCTGCATCCCTGTGGCATGAAGCGCGGAGAGATGTCCATCGGGATTATTGTCGGACTGGCGATTGCGCTCATCGTGCTCATTCTCATCATCGGCATTCTCGTGCCGCGGTTTAGTTTGTTTGGCAAAGGCACGAATCAAGCACAAACCGACCTCGAGAAGCGCACGTGCGCGAAAATCGGACACTGTGAGTCCCAAATCGATCCTACGCGCCCGACCTGCACCACAGGAACGCTCAAACCCAAGCCAACTGAAGGATGGATTGACTGTACGGGCGCCTGCTGCGTGCCCTAAAAGTTTATATACGCTTCTTCGTGACACTTGACTATGAAAAGAGGGCTCACCACCGACCAACTTATCATGCTCACGTTGACGGCGGCGTTCTTCGTGCTCCTCTTCTGGTTTTTCACCAAACGGTTCCTTTCATGAAACGCAAGGCCATTGCGGAAACGGCACTCGTGGCGATGATCATTGCCATCGTCGGCGGACTCGTGATTGCAGCGGTCACGACCACTCTCGTGTTGCGTGGCAAGGAACACATCGACTTAGCTGCCTGCAAATCAAATGTCGTCCTCGCAATCCAGAGCAAGGAGAAGAATCCCTTTGGCACGCAGGTCGTTCCCATTGATAAGTGCTTCACGGAACAGCAAGGAGTGTTGGAGGTCAGCAAGCCCGGCAAATACTCTGACGAGATGAGCCAACAGGTGGCGCGGTTGCTCCACGACTGCCGATACCAATTCGGCGAAATCGAAGGCACGCCTTGGACGGGAGGAGTCTGGAGCAGCCCGACGGTCTGTTTTGTCTGTTCAAACTTCAAATTGCCCGCACGCGAAAGCTCGTCAGATGGACTGAAGGCCACCGATCTGCTTGCATGGATGCGAGCCCATACCGACACGCAAGGAAAGACGTACTACGACTACCTGCTGCCAAGCATTCCCTTCCGCGATATGGATTACTTGCTCATGTCCAGTTTTGACCGTGATAATAACGTCGCATACACGCTTGACGAGCTGCGTCCGAACGAGCCCTACGCTGTCGTGAACATCGCCATTCCGAAAAAACGTTCCGAACAAGTGTTCGGTTCGACCGTCGGAAAACTTGCTGATGGGACCCGTCGCGTGGCGACCATTGATTTCTCCTCAATCAAAGATGGCATTAGTTGGGTTGCCATCGTCAAGAACAAGAATCTCGGCAGCACCTGCGGCGTGCAATTCACGAGGTACACGTCCAATGGCTAAAGGTTCACTCCACTACGAGACACTCATCTCCATCCTTCTCGTCGTGGTTGTCATCTTGCTTCTATTAGCATACGGGTATCAGCTGGTGGGCCGCGGCAATTCCTACGCTGATGCAGCCGAGTGCCGCGAAAGCATCAAACGCAATTCCGCCCTGCGCTTCGGAAGCACGGAATTCTCCTCGAAAATCACGTGTCCCATCAAGGATGTCACCCTCAGCGGCTCGGAGGACACGATCAAAGCACGATTTGCAGAAGAACTGTATCAGTGCTGGAACACCTGGGGAGAAGGAAAGCTGGAGCTCTTCGGCGACAGCAAGGAAACGTTCTGCGCGGTTTGCAGCAGAATTCTCTTTGATGCGC
>DATILO010000100.1:0-9394 GCA_035476335.1 Binatia bacterium
CGAGCAAGTGTCCGGCTCCGTCAGCTCCGGCTCGTTCATTCCGGGAGGCGTGTCAACGGGCTCCGGAGAAGATGCACCGGCAATGACCGTCTGCTGCTGCAAGGATAAAATCCCCTGTGCGCCTGGAGAGACTCATGACAAGCACTTCCCTCTTGAGCTTGATGAGCCCAACTTCATCTTCGGTAAATTGCCCAAAGCACCTGAAGGATATGATGTGCCCAAGAAGCCGAAGTCCTTCCTCGGCATTTTCTTCGGCGGTGAAGCCGAGAAGTTCCACCCGCTCATCACGGAAGTCAAGAACCGCGGCGAAGACCGGTTTGTCGAGATTTCGAACCCCAGCGATGCCGCGATGGACCTCAGCCAATACTTTGTCGTGCTTGATGACGGCACCACGTCGTTCCTCGGCTACTTCCCCGTGTTCAAACTCGACGCAGGGGCGACGTATGCGATTTTCGAATCCGATTGGCTCCAAGGCAAGGCAGAATATCTCGGAGGCGGCGAAGATCAGCTCCTGCCGACCGGAACAGGATTTGCAACCTTGTATGCCAAGAACGCGCCTGAGGAAAAAGCACCGACAAAAGAGAATGACCTGAGTGATGTTGAGACGCCCACCAAGAAACCAACGAAAGAGAATGGTTACAGTGACGTCACGGGCGCGGTGACGTACAACATCGTACCAACGTGTCCTGCAGGCGGTGGAGAATCGGGAGGCGTGCCCGGTACCAATCTGCCAGGAGAAACAACTCCTGGAACGGCTCCAACGACTTCACCGGGAACCACTCCGGGCGAAACGAGCCCTGAAACAACGGCGCCGACAACGCCAGGCGAAACTGCTCCGTCAGCGGGAACCGCGCCAAGCACCGAACCCGGAACAGCACCCACTTCAAGTTCAGGCACGTATGGCACTGCGCCAAGTACGGGCACGGGCGGAACGAGCGAAGGAACGACCCCAAGCAGTTCAGGAACGTCAGGCGGAACAAGCGCCGGCAGTCCTGCAGAAACGACGGGAACGTCAGGAACTCCGTCGACGACGCAACCAACATCACCAGGAACGGGTACGTCAGGAAGTACGACGACAGGAACGGGCACGACAGGAACCACTTCAAGCAACACCGGCTCAACGCAACCAACATCACCGGGAAGCGGAGGAACAGGCACGACAGGGAGCAGTACCACGAGCAAGTCAGGCAGCGGCACGGCACAATCAGCAAGCCCAGGTACGACGCAACCGACATCCGCAGGAACGGGCACGACCAGCACCGGCACGACATCAACTTCAAGCATCATCTCAACGACGACGCAACAAACAACACGAGGAACAAATACGTTAGGAAAGTACGGGATCACCAAGACCGCTGCACTCTCCCTCACATCAGCCACGACGCTTCCCAACGGCGTTGTCGTCGACATCAAGCCCTTGGGCGCGCCCGAAGCCGCGTCCGGGCAGATGATTTGCGACCCGCACGAGGGTGCTGAAGAAAAGAAGCCGACGCCGCCGAGCGCGGGCTTCCACCACGAAGACCAGGAACCCTGGGAATCCACGTGGTACATCGGCAATCCCACACCCAACAGCTGGTGCGGTGAAGAAGAGACCGCGAACAAGCAATTCACGCCCGTGCATCCGCCAACGCGCGAGGCAACAATTCCGGAAATGACTGAGAATGACCGCGAGCGCACGGTCACGCGCGCCGCGGCTGCAAGTCTGCTCGAGACCGAATTGCCGAAGGCGAGCGGAATTCCTGAAGCGCCGGACGTCCTCGATGAAGAACTCGAACTTCTTGTCCTCGAATCCTACCGCCCGCGCGTCGTGCTGACCTCCCAAGGACTCGTCAGCGTCACGGGCGCGCAAATCCTGCCGCCGGGCGGCGGGCCTTTGTCCGGAGCAGGAGCGGAATTCCTCGGCCACGTCAAGCAGAAGAACGGTCCCTTGACGCCCAACGACGTCTTCAAGAACATCATGGGGAACAGCCGCATCAAGGACAGCAACGAGCAGAAAGCGGTCGCGTTCAAGGCAAAGGAGTTCAATCCGACGTACGGCCGCGCGGTTGCAGAACAGCACGCGTGCCCCTACTACGTTCTGCGCGAACCGACTGAGCCCGCTAAGGCAGAAGCGGACAACACGATGCAGGCGGCAAAAGCGCACATGAGTGAGTTGAACGACTTCCACGCCAATGAATTGAAGACGCTGTACGCCGCATTGCGGTGGAGCATCACCGGCGTCGACCCGCTATCGGACGCGCAGGGCCTCAATGGCGCAGTTGCGGAGGCGAACTATCACGCATACCAGAAGGCATTGAGCAACAGCCAGATTAAAGCCCTCGGAGCGCGGAAAGAAACGCTCAAGCAGAAAATTCAGGACTCGCTGCATCAGACGACGCAAGAAGAACTTGATGAATACAAACAAGTCAATGACCAGTTGAATGGCTTGCTCGGAGGCGCAGGACTGGCTGGCCAGGAAACCCAGCAGAACTTAGGAAATTTCTTGCAGGGGCAAATCGACAGTCTCCAGGATTCCTTGAACCAAATCCTTGAATCAGGCGGCCAAGGCATGAATCTCGGTTCCGATATCGCCCAGCTCAAGGCGCTTCGCGACAAGTTCAAGAGCGGCAAACTCTCGCACGCAGAATTCCAAAAGCTCTTCGACCAGTGGAAGCAACAGCAGGTTGACGAAGCGCAGAAGCTCAAGGACAAGATTGAGTCGACGGACTTCGCAAAGTCCGCAAGCAAGGTCCATGGAAAAGTGCGCCAGCTCGCCGCCGAGGGTAATGCGTTGGCGGCACGCGCGAACGCGATTTCCGCAGACGTGCAGGCCGGAAGACCGTGCCGCGTTCCCGACTCGATTGCGCTCATGCCGCTCGCGCCACCGATTGCGCTCTTTGTTGCGGGACGCGCCGCAGACTTGCGCGTCACAGCGGATTTGGCAGATCTTGCCGCGCTCCAGACAGACATCGCGACAACGGAGTCCGGAGCGCGCTCCCCTGCGGAACTGATGAAGGCGCTCGAGACCTACGACAAATACGTCGCCGGGCTCGTGATTATCGAAAAAATGCAGTACAAGATTATCGAACTGCTCGACCTCCTCGAACACCAGATGCGCGTCGAGGTGACGAACGCAGATTGCTGCGGTCCCTGCCGGCAGCCGGTTGAGGGTGGCGGAGGAGGCAAGGAGGCAACCGTCACTCCCGCGCTCCGCGAGGACTTCAAGGACCTGCCTGAAGGCGTAACGCAAGACCAAATTGCAAGTACTGAAGTCGCAGTGGCGATACCCGAAATCACGATTGACAACGTCATCACGGGAACCGAGACCGGACCGTATGGCGCCGCTCCCGGAGGAACGCGCGACCCCTGCGACGGCGTCAGCGTCGCTTCCGATATTGCTGACCGCAAAATCAACAACGGCGGCCAGCTCCTGGAGAAGGTCGGCGTGCTGGCTTCCGGCGAGAAGCTCAAGGAACAAATCGACAAGAAACTCAAGGACGCGAGCGACCAGCTCGGCAAGGACCTCGAGGCGTGCGTCAAGGATGCCGCGAAGAAAGCCGTTGCCGCGCGCGACCGCATCTTCGACCAGTTCCCGCTGCCCGGAGAAGGATACCTCACAGGGCCTGACATCAAAACCACGAAAGAGATTATCGACTCATCCGGAGACTTGGCAGCGCTCCAGAACAAGCTCCGCGCGCGCGGCATGGAATCTGCGCTCGGCAGCATCAACGCAGAATTGCAAGCGTGCGTTGACGCGGCAAAGGCCAAAGTGGCTGAAACGCCCGGCCTGGAAGCCGATGGCACGGGCGGCAGTCTCACGTTCAAGGACGGCAAGCTCGGCTACGAGAAGGGGACTGCCGGAGGCGTCAAGGCATCGTACCTCACGTCTGCAGACGGCAAGGAAGCCATCGTCGCCAAGCCGATACCGCCGAGCCAGATTGATTGCGTGAAGTCGAAAGAAATCCAAAAGAAGCACGAAGAGCTGACTGCCCAAACCGATTCGCTCCGGAAACAAATCGCGGAGACGCAGGCGCAAATCGATGAAGCCCAAAAAACCGTCGCGGGACAGACCCAAGCGCAAAAAGCTCCGTGCGACGATTCGTACCAGGTCAAATACCAGGACGGGAAGTACGTCGCTTACAAGCCTGGAACCAAGGGCTGCGAGGAAGCCGTCAAGAAAGCAGAAGCGGGCGTCGGCCTTGACGGCGACGTTCTTGCAAAACAAATCTCAGACCTTTCTACCGGCCTCGTCGTGAACAAGGAAGCAGGAACCATCTCTCAGAACGGCAAAGAACTGACGGAAACACAGTTTGCCGACCTGGCCGGAACGAAGGGAGTTGATGCACGCAAGCAAGCAACTGAACTGTATTCCAAATTGAAGCAAATCGCCCCCTTCCTCAAGCAACTGTCCGACCTGAAATCGTCGTGCGCCCAGGCAAGCGAAGCAGAACGCAAGGGCGTGCCCGAGCAAGTCCTCACCGTCTCCGCGAATGACCCGTGCTTCCAGCGCAAAAAGCTTGACGCGCTCAACGCAGAACTGAAGCGGCTCAACGCCGAACTCGGAACGACTCTCACTCAGCGCGCCACACTCTTCGCATCAATGCCCGGCACGACCGACAACGCGATTCTCGAGGAAACTGCAAGCGACATCCGCGAGTTGGGAAAGATGGCAGGCATTTCTGAAACAGCAATCAACAACGCGCTTTTGACGCCCACCGCCACGCAGGTGCTTGTCAAAACCATCGAGCAAAAACTGTCGATGAATTTAGGTGGCCTGCTCAAGCCGCGCATGCAGGTGCTCACCGCCCGCGCGCTCCGCGACGCCGAGAACATCATCGCACAGTACGAGGAGATTCAAAAAACGCGCTCTCTCTCTGCGGAACTCGATCTGCTCGCCGAAGCACGCATCACCAAATTCATGCTCCAGGAGCCGGCTTCTTCAGGCGTGCAGTTCACGCGCCGCATCAAGAACCTCTACGCGTCGCTCGCCGCCGACCAGGGCAAGACGGATGAGGAAATCAACGCGATGCTGTCAAACCTGGAAGACACCAAGACTGTCGTTTCGAAGGCGATGCTCCGCAAGACGATGCTCGACAAGGTAGGCATCGACCCTGAAGTGCAAAAGGTCCTCGAGCGCGCACTCGGCACCACCGCTGACCGCACTGAACGCGCAAATAATTACATCACGCGGTATGTTCCGAAAGAGACACGCGACCGGCTCGCAAAACAGGGCGTGGAAATCAAGTTTGATGAGGCGACGCAGACGTTTATCCGCGTTGGATTCCCCAAATCCCTCACTGCCAAGACTGACCAGCAAAACTGGGAAGTCGACCGGCTCAACCTCAAGTTTGCGGGATGGCATGTACGCAAAGACATCGCGCTCGAAAGCAGTACGCTCAGTCCACAGCAGAAGGAGACCTATGAAACCGTTTCCGCCGTCGAGAAAAACCTCGAAACGCAGGCAATCCTCAACGCGCGCGGCGAAAAGACAGACCTCTGGACCATCCAGAATACAGATTATCTTGACCTGCTTGACTACCTCGACCCGAGCTTCAGCTCCCAGCTCCGCGTCATCGTGGACACCGTGGTGCAAAAGGAGTACCCGCAGAAGGTCGCCGAGCGCACCTTCTACAAGGGAGAAGCAGCAATCGCGGCACGCGACCGCAAATGGACCCAATCTCACGAGGCATCGGACTTGGGAGATGAGGTTGACCGCGAGATTCACATCCTAAACAACATCAAGGCGTGGCTCAACCCCGACCAATTCAACACCCTGGTTGCATCCTATCAGACCGAGACCATCCAGGCAATGAACGATGTCGCCGAGGGCAGGAAAAACCCCAATAAAGTCACCAGATTAATCAAGGAGCTAGAGCACACCCAGGCACAGAAGTACTTCCGCGATCTCCGAATACGGCTTGAGAAGGAAGGCAAGACTCCGAAGGAAATCCTGCAAACGCTCCAGAGCGATGAGGTACGGCAAAAGGCGCTCGCGTCCGGCGTGAACAAGGCATATGCGACCTTTAAGCTGATGACCAAGACATTCGAGCTTGCGAAGAAGGAAGGACTCAACCCCACCGCAATCCACTATGCCGCGAGCGCTCTGGGAGGGAGCGGAGGAGTCGCGACGCTTGCAATCGCATCGCTCGCCACCACGGTTTCGGGCGACCGCGAGAAATATCATAGGGCCGTTGCCGCATACGACGTGATTGTCACGAGCTATCTTTCCACGCTCATCAGCCCCATCAAGAACGCCGATGGCAGCACCACACCGGCATTACTCGAGCACCGGCCAAGCACCGTCGAAGGGCAAGCCACATGGCTCAGTACCTGGGCAACGGTTGCAACCATTCTCAATGACGCGCACACGCTGCTCAAGGACGAATATTATACCCTCACGCGCGAGGGCATTCGCGTACCCCATTATTCAATCACCAAGTGGCTGAAGGGTTTCTCCGGGCTGTTCGGCGGCAATCCGACCGAGGAATTCGACCGCGAAACCCAGTATTTGCAAAAGCTCGCGTCCAGCCTGAATGCGCTTTCCACGCTGCCCGGAAAGGATTGGCCAGAAAAGGCAAACCACCTCGTTCCCGAGCAGTACTTCTTCCTCAAGAGCAACGGCATTCTCCAAAGTGATGGCACCATCTTCATGGATACGCGAACCCTGAACCGATGGGACTCCACCAGCACGTACCAGGAGGGCTATGTTGACGGCATTGTCAACTTCGACCACCTCATCGACCTCGAAATCATGCTCGCGAGCGGCTACTTTGCGAGCGCAGGAACCGGTGCGCTGAGCGCGTTCGCAAGCGGAGGCAATATTGCATTGAGATTCAGCCCCTTCTCCGCATTCCTCACTGAAGGGTTCCTGTTCCACACCACCAGCAACCTCCTCCACGCGGGCGCGTCCTCCATCGGAAGCGGCTCATTCTTCGATGAAGCGTACAAGCAAGACTGGTCCCTCAAAGGCTATGGCAGCTCCTACGCATTCCTCGGTCTTGGCAAGCTCGGAGGCGCGTTCAGCGAGGAACTCAGCGAGGCAATGGGTTCGAGCGCCATCAGCAGGATGACCTCGAAGACGCTCTCGGCTGCACTCGAAGCCCACCTCTTCACCACGCTCGGTTACGTCACCGGAGGCGTGCCTGACGACGACATCTACACGCACTATCTCAACAACCTCATCGATATGGCGGCCATGAAGACCATAACGAAGGGCAGGGAATCTTTGCGCGAGAAGTTCGCGGAGATGGCGCGTCCCGATTTGGAGAAGTATGTCGGGAACTTGAAGACTGCGCACAACACCGTCGAACTCGGGCTTCTGAACAAGGAAATCGGTTCCGAGACCGCGGACAAGCTCAAGGAAAATATTGAGACTCAATTGACGGACGCGCTCGACATCCTCGCAGGCAAGCAAGCCGCAGACAAGGATTTCAAATCCGCCGCAACCACCGTCAAGGAGCTGAACACCTTCCGCAAGTCCGCAGCTGAACTATCTAATACGCTGCTGAAGCCGAGCGACCCCTTCTACAACATCAAGCTCGCCCGCAACAACCACGAACTTGCGGGAACGAAGTTCAAGGAAAGCCCCACGATTGAGAACTTCCGCGAATTGATGAACGCACGTGCAAAGCTCATCGCGGAAATGCAGAACTACGTCAAGCTCGGCACGCAGTCAGGAGCCATCCCTCCCGAAGCGGCCGCCTGGATGGACGCGAAACTCAAGGAACAGGTTGCGATCAACCACGCCCTCGACATCATCGAGCAGTTCCGCACGAGAGTGCTCACGGGCAAGGCGACGCCAGAGGAGATTAAGAGCTTTGACGTCGAAAAAGCGGTTGAAAACTTCCCTGAGCCGGCGAAGGAGACCATCAAGGAAGAGTTGGTTGAACTCAAGACCGCGGCGGAGAAGGCAGGCGACACGACAAACGTCGCGAAACCGCCGCTTGTTGAGGCGCCGAGCCTCACCAAGACCGCCCCGTCCGATATTGTCAATACGAACGAGTATCTCAAGTATGTCGTCACCACGAATGGTGACGTCTACTACTACGACAAGGAAAGCGGAACCTACAGCGACAAACCCTTGAGCAATACGCACGACAAGACCGGCTCCGAGATTCTCGACAAGGTCCGCGAGTTCGCGAAGCAGCATGCCGCAACGCAAGGGCTGCCCAAGGAACGCTTGACGCAGTTGCAGGAGCTCTTCTGGATTCCCGCAGAGACGGCTGTTCCCGACTTGCTCGAGGGCAAATCGCACGTGACCAAGCTGATTGACGTCATTGGCTCCGGCACGTACGGCACGGTGTTCATTGCAGAAGTCGAGGGCGTCGAAGGCCCCGTCGCAATCAAGGTCATGCGCCCGCAGTCGCGCGATGCCGCAACTTACCAGACCGCAGAAGGAAAGGAACTCGGAGCAAGCGAGTCCCGCAAGTTTGCCAAGGAACTCGTAAAGATTGCGGAAGCGCAAAAGCTCGGCCTGCCCACGCTCGAGGATGTCGACATTGTCATTCTCCAAGACGGCAATCTCGCATACAAGTCGAAGCTCTTCTCGAAAGACTACGTGAGCGTCGAAGATCTCACGCCTGAAGAAGCAGCCGCGCTGAAGGACACCATCACGAAGAACCTCAACGATGGCATCAACAAGCTGTTGAACGCTCCCGGCAGGTACTCCTTCGCAATCTCCGATATCGCCCTCGAGGGCAACATCCGCGTCAACCGCAAGACGGGAGAAGTGCTCTTTGCCGACGTCGGAGAGCTCGTCGAGACGCTCGAGGAAGTCAAGACGCTTGAGGAAGCGAAGCAATCCAGCTCCAGTTCCCTGCAGGAAATGGCGGAAGGCGTGGAGAAGATTCTCAAGACGATTGAAGGGAAGGCGAAAGAACATGCATCCACCGGTCCTGAACCACTCACCCTTAAAGACCTCATTGTCGCAGAAGACGAATCATTCTACGTGACCCCGAAGGCAACTCCCGAGCAGCAAACAAAACTCCACTCTCTTGAATCAATTCTTCATGCAGCAGATCAAGCCGTGCGTGACGTGCACTTTGAGAAAGTATCCGAGACTTACAAGTCTGGCGCGAAGGAACTATCCGACCTCGTTGGCAAACTCTCAGACCACCTCACCCCTCAAGAAAAAGCATACTATGAGAGTTTGAGCTTACTCTATGCTGCAAAAGGAAAGATCATCGACGATATCTTTGCAAACAAAGACACGACGCCTGACCTGTTCAAGAACATCCCTGATTTGCAGGAACGCTTGAATCACGCACCTGAAATAATCAAGTTCAAGAAGTTCGTTGGACGCGGTGCGACAAAAGTCGCAATTCTTGTTGACGTGCGTATGCCTGATGGATCCATTCGCGAGAAAGTCGCCAAGTTCTATTATTCCCGCGGCAAGGAATATGCGGATAAAGCAACC
>DATILO010000101.1:0-11616 GCA_035476335.1 Binatia bacterium
GACTGATGTCGAAGTGCGCGGCAGCGTCAAGTCGAGCACCAAGGTCGGCATGGACGTGGCAGGAAACATCGGCGTGGGCCTGGGCATCAAGGCCGATGACGCACTGACCATCGACGGCGGCGCCATCAAGATTGGCGGCAAGAGCAACTCGACGGGCAAGGTCAAGGTCGAAGTCTGATTTTTCTCTTTTCTTTTTCTTTCCATTGGATTTAAATACCCTTTCTCGGTTCTTTTCGTCATGTCCTCCGTGCTCCCGTTCGAACTTCGCAACCCGGAAATCATCGTCAAGAAGAAGTCAAAGACCGATGCAAAGTTCGGGCACGCCCCTGAGAAGCGCCCGGTCAAGGACCTGCTCTCGTACGGCATCATCAATCTCAACAAGCCCGCGGGACCATCATCTCACCAGGTTTCTTCGTTCGTGCAGCGCATCCTCAATCTCGACAAGGCAGGACACTCCGGCACGCTCGACCCGGGCGTCACGGGCGTTCTTCCCACGGCATTGGGCCGCGCAACAAGAATCGTGCAAGCCCTGCTGACTGCAGGAAAGGAATACGTCGCACTGATGCATCTTCACGCCGATGTCCCGCAGGGCAAAGTGTACAGCGTCATCAAGGAATTCACCGGCAAAATCAAACAGCTCCCGCCCGTCAGAAGCGCCGTCAAGCGGCAGCTCAGGGAACGCGAAGTCTATTACATCGACGTTTTGGAAGTCGAAGGCCGCGACATTCTCTTCCGCATGGGCTGCCAAGCCGGAACGTACGTCAGAAAGTGGTGCCACGACGTGGGTGAAAAACTCGGCGTGGGCGCGCACATGGCAGAACTCGTGCGCACGAAAGCAGGCCCGTTCAAGTACGAAACCACCGTCACGCTCCAGGACGTCGAGGACGCGCTCTGGTATTACGAGAAAGAAAAGAATGAAACCTTCATCCGGCACTGCATCCAGCCCGTCGAGAACGGCGTCGGGCATCTGCCGAAAATCTGGGTGACCGATTCTGCCGTCGAGAGTCTCTGCCACGGCGCATTGCTGCACGTGCCCGGCATCGTCAAGCTCGAAGCGGATTTAGAAACCGACGACCTCGCTGCCCTGCTGACGCTCAAGGGAGAACTCATCGCGCTCGGCAAAGCGAGAATGTCCGCGGAGCAATTGAAAGAAAAAGAAAAAGGCGTTGCCGCCCGCGTCATCGCCGTCTTTATGCAACCCGGGACGTATCCGCGGATGCAAAAGCAGGATGCTTGAGGAGCTTCTCAATCCCTTCCGCGATGAACGCCGCGCTCGCGGGCGTGTACGCAAACACGGACGGTGCGTAAACGGTTGAGCCGTCTATCTCCCGTCGCGTGAACAGGTCGCTTTCCTCAAGCAAACTTCGCATCGGCTTGTAGAATGCGCTCTTCTTGCTCAGGAAAATGGATTCTGCGTCCGCGCCCATGAGCGAATACTTGAAGCTCAATGAGCCGATGTACTCCGTAAGCGTTTTTCCGTCGCGGGCATCGGGAACTGCAACGAGTTCCGCAACGTGCCAGCCCTCATCCGTGCCCGCCTTGTGTCCGCAGAGCACTCCATAGGCCTGTTTGCCAAGCTTCAGGAGCGTTGCGTTGTCATACGTCAAGGAAAGCGCGGTGACTCCCTTGTCAACGCCGTCAAAGCGAACCGGAAGCTGAATCTTTTTTCCTCGCACGGCCAACTGCGTGTAAATCTTGCTGAAGAACACTTCAGGATGCGTATTCATATCACACCTTCGTCTTCACTCACTCCATTCTTGGCAGGTCATTCTTAAGTCCCTTATGGAGCAGAGAGCTAGAACAACCCGATAGATAACTATATAAAGCAAAGACCAGTATACGTTTTTCTATACTGAAAGTGGTGAGCAATGCACCTTGGTCCCATAGAAATAGGTAGCCCTGCCGGCCTGCTCTGGCTCCTCCTGATTATTCCGCTCATCCTGTTCTATCTTATCCGGCCCAAACCGAAAGTCAAGGAAATCCCTTCCCTGATGTTCTTCATGAACGCCTCGGGAAGGAACAAGCTCCTGAGCTTTCTCCGCACGTTCGTGCACGACTTCCTGATGCTCGTGCAGCTCCTCATCATCCTCGCGCTGGCGCTCACGCCCGCGCAGCCCGCGAGCAACGTCCAGCACGACATCTCGGGCTCGAACACCATCATCGTCATCGACGCATCCGCAAGCATGCAAACGAAAGAAGGCAGCTCGACGCGCCTGGAACTCGCCATCGATGCCGCAAAGGACAGTCTCAGCACGCACAACAGCGTCATCATCGCAGAAGAGCGCCCGCGAATCGCCATCCAGGACGCAAACGACCGCGACACGGTCGGGGTGCTCAACTTCATCAAGCCAACCGATTCCGGAAGCCGCATCGGCGACGCCATGGTGCTCGCCGGCGAACTCCTGCGCGAAAAGGAAGGCAGAATCGTCGTGGTGAGCGACTTCATCACCACCGGCGGCGTCGAACCGAGCGTCGCGAAAGCCGTCCTGCAGGCGCGCGGCAAGGTCGTCACCTTCATCAACGTCGGAGAGGGCAAGAAGCACAACGTCGGATTCATCGACCTCAACGTCGATGACGAAGCCACGACCGCGTACGTGAAGAACTTCAACGACGAGGAAGCGACCGTCACGGTCAAAGTCGCCGACCAGGAAAAGCAACTCACCATCGCCGCAAAAGGCGTGGAACCCTACGTCTTCAAGACGCTGCCGAACGTCGCCAAGCTCGAAATCACGCAGGAAGACGATTTGCCCGCCGACAACACCGCGTTCACGAGCGCTCCCGAGAAAGTGCCGGTCAAGATACTCCTCATCACGAACACGCCGAGCCCGTTCCTGCAGAACGCGCTCAAGGCGGCCTCGAACGTCGAGCTCACGGTTTCGCAGCCCCCCGTCATTGCAAAGGGAGATTTCGACGTCGTCATCATCGACAACGTCAACAAGGACGAAGTGCTCGCGGGAACCTATGACGACATCCTGAAAGACGTCCAGCGCGACGGCAAAACCGCAATCGTCAACGCGCAGGAGAACTCGCTCGACATCGACTACCGCGGACTCGTGCCTTTCGGGCTCACGGGCACCGGGGAAAACGGCTACATCAATGTCGAAAACCCGACGCGATTCACGCGCAACATCGAGTTCGGGAAACTCCCGACCTACTTCACCACGAACTTGCAGCCCGGCGTCGTTCCCGTCGCGATTGTCGGCAACAATTCCGCCATCATCACCGTCGCGACCGTGCCCGGAGGCGGCAAGCTCATCTGGTACGGCATTCCCGAGAAGAACACCGACTTCAAATTCTCGCCCTACTACCCGATTTTCTGGTATGAGCTCATCAAGTACGTCACCAACCAGAAAGACATCACGGGCATGAACTTCCGCACCGGAACCACGCTCCTGCTCGACAAGGACACCAAGGTCGTTTCCCCCTCAGGAACGTCCGAAACCAACCGCATCATCTTCGACAAGGCAGGCATTTACGAGCTCCCGGACCGCAAGCTCGCCGTCAACCTGCTCAACGAGCAGGAATCCGACATCAACCCGCGCGAAAAGCTCGGAGACTCCCCTGATGATGTGAAGCTCACGCCCGTGCGCGAGCTCCGCAGCATTCCCTGGGAAATCACCCTGCTCGTTGCGGCGCTCGTCATCCTCTTCGTGGAGCTTTTGTACGTCAAGATTCGGGGTGACATCTGATGGACTTCGCCGTCTTTTACCAGCACCTCGAGCACCCAAGACTTCTCCTGCTCGTCCCGATTCTCATCCTGCTGACGTTCTGGCTGTTGCGACGCGATTTCGTGCGGCTCGCCGAGGACCCTTCCATGAGACGGATGCGCCGCCGGCAGCAATGGATGATGCTCCTCACGCGCACGCTCATCATCACGGCGCTCGTGCTCGCGCTTGCCTCGCCGTACGTCGAACGGCAAAAGAACGTCAACACCGACCCCTACCTCAAGATTCTGTACGACAGCTCGCAGTCGATGAGCGTCTATCCTGAAAAGCTCGCGGACAACCTCAAAGCCCAGCTCGAGGGAGCGATTGACGTCGAACTGCACAACATCGCCGCCGGAGCCACATCCGCGATTGGCGACGGCATCCTCAACGCCATCAAGGACGGCGACAACGTCGTGCTCGTCACCGACGGACAGGCGAACACCGGCTCATCGCTCGGAGACGTCGCGCTCTTTGCGGCCAACCACAACATCACGTTCAACGCCGTCACGCTCCACCCGCAGCAGGATGACGCCTGGGTGCTTGTCAACGGTCCGGACAAGACCGTCGCAAACGTGGACAACACCTTCCAAGTCAACACCGGCTGGGCAAGCGGCGAGCACAACGGCATCACTCTCACGGTCACCGTGGACGGCACGCAGGTGCTCGACACGAACGACGGCGAGCAAACCCACACGTTCAGCCGCTCCTTCAACGAGGGCTACCACCGCATCGAAGCGCGCATCGGCGACGACGCGAACAACGCCAACAACATCTACTACAAGACCGTCAAGGTCGTTCCGAAGCCCAAAGTCCTGCTCTGGTCGACGGTTCCGAGCGCACCGCTTGAACAGCTGCTCAACCAAATCTACGATATCACGCGCTCGGCGGACCTCCCTGCCGAATTGGAGCCGTACTATTCCGTCGTCACGAACGACCTCATGAACTCCGAAATCTCCGATGACGACGTCGCGCGATTGGGCGAATACATCGAGGACGGCAACGGGCTCTTTGTCGCAGGCGGAACCGGCTCGTACGACAAGGGCGGCTACCAGAACTCCTACTTCGAAAGTCTGCTCCCGGTCGTGGTGGGAACGCCGGGCAAGGAAGCGGGCGATGTCAACGTCGTCGTGCTCATCGACGCAAGCCTGAGCTCGAGCAGCGAGGAAGGCGGCGGCATCTCCATCTCGAAGAAGCTCGCCACCGACATCCTCCACCAGATGAGCCCGAACGTCAAGGTCGGAATCACGGCGTTCCGCAACAAGGGCTTTGTCGTGGCACCGATGGGCTACAAAGCCGACCAAGCAGGCATTGAGGACAAGATTGCGCAAATTTACGGCTACGCGAGCAGCAAGATGCACCTCGGCATCGAGACGTCCATCGACCTCCTCAAGGGCACGACCGGAAGCAAGAACCTCATCATCATCTCTGACGGACTCCTGTTCCCGAACGACCAGGCGGCCGCGCGCGACGCCGTTCTCCTGGCGCGCAAGAGCGGCATCAAGGTCTACACCGTCAGTGCGGCCGTCGGAAGCGACGACTTCATCGCCAACCGCGTCGACGAGGATATGCTCAAAGGGTTAGCGCAAATCGGCGGCGGGATTTACTTCAAGGCGCGCGACACGAGCAAGTTCAACCTGCTCTTCGGCGACGTCAAGAAGCCCGAAGGTCCGGCGCAGACCGAGTGGAGCGTCACGATTCTCGATGAGAACCACTTCATCACCGAAAACCTTAACGTGAGTGCGACCATCTATGGCTTCAACGCGGTCGCTCCGAAGACCACCGGCCGCATGCTGGCAGTCACGAGCACCGGGGAGCCCTTGTTGACCGTCTGGCACCTCGGCCTCGGGCGCGTCGTGTCGTACAGCACGGACGATGGAACGTCATGGGCGGCGCAGATGCTCGCTGCCGGAAACAGCCGGCTGCTCGTGCGCGCACTGAACTGGGCAAACGGCGACCCCGACCGCAAGAGAAACGACTTGGTGGACATCAAGGACACGCACGTCAACGAGCCCGCGGAACTCACGATTACGTCAGACAAGCAGCCCGTTGCAGAAGGACTTGCGTTCTTCAAGGTGCGCCCGAACACCTACCAGGCGGATGTGACTCCGAAGGAAGCGGGTTTCCAAACGATTCTCGGAGCGACCTACGCGGCAAACTACCCCGCCGAACTCGCGCCCCTGGGACCGAGCCGCGAACTGCAATTGCTCGTCGGGCAAACGGGCGGAACCTACTTCGACCAGAACGACGTGCAGGGCATGGTGAAGTTCGCGAAGTCGCACGCCACCAAGGTCGTGACGGGCAAGGACTACTACCGCTGGGAGCTCGCCGTGCTCGCGGCACTGACGTTCCTGATTGAGATTTTGCTGAGGAGGCTGATGAGACGATGACTGCTATTGCTACGAGGAACAAACGACGAACGCACGACAAAACTGCCTGGGGTGCAGCGACAAGGAGCGCGCACGAACAGGCACGGAGGACCCCATGAGCTACATCACGAGAAACGCCAACCTGCTGTTGCTGTTCCTCATCTTCATCATCGCGTCCTCGCTCGTCGGGGCGACCGTGTACTTCCAGGACCGGTTCCACAGCATCAACGCCGAATACGACACGAAGCTCGCCGAGCTCAAGAACGTCTCGGAGCAAGTCGACAATTACCGGAACGTGCTGGAGAAGGCACAGGTCGAGCTCGAACTCAAGCAGAACCGTGAAGAACAATTCACCGAAAAGTACACCCAGGCGCGCGAACAGTCGGAACAGCTCGCCGCAACCAAGGCAGAGCTTGAACAGAGTCTCGCCGATGCGACGCAGCAGCTTTCTGCCAAGAACGGACAAATCACGGACCTCAACAACCAGATTTCGGCATTAAACGCGCAACTGACGACCCAGAAGGCGCTCGTGAACTCGCTCCAGAACGACAAGGACGACCTTGAGAACGAAGTGGACTGCCTCAAGAGCACCGCGGATGCTTCGGAGGGCAGCTGCTGATGCGACCCATCGGAAAGGCATTACTGGAACTGCGCACCGTGCTGTTCAGCATCGGACTATTCAATAGTCTGATCGACTGCATGGTCGTCTTCCTGTTCTGCCTGTTCGGAGCCATCGTGCTCGGAATGCCGTGGCAATTGGCGCTCGTTCCCTTTGTCATCTATTTCGTGCTCCACACGCGCAAGGTGCTCAAGGCGCTCGGCTATACTGATGTGGAGCAGCGCGTGCCGCAGCTTCGCGAATCGCTCCGGACGGCAGCGGATAGCATGGCGGTGGAGAACGAAGTCGTGCGCTCCCTGCACGAGGAAGTACTCCAGAAGATGCGGTTGATTCAGACGTCCGCGTTCATCGGGTTCGGCAAAGTGACACGACAGCTGCTCGTGATTGCACTCCTGTGCTTTGCCATCATCTCGGTTTCCGCGCTTGATTTGCACCTCCTGGACGGCAAGAGCGTCCTCGAAAAGCTCGGCGTCTGGAGTGAAGGAGGGTTCCTCACCAGCGGGAACTCAAGCAGCACGTTCTTCGGACGGCTCTCGAAGCGGCAAGACGGAAACTCGCTCTTTGGCAAGGAAGTGACGCTCATTGACGATAGCTCACTCTACGGGAATGCGACCGTGGTGGAGCTCGGGACTGATGAGTTGAACTTAGAATTGAATCCTGAAGGTACGGGCGTCAAGATGGGTGAGGTCAAGCCGCCGGAAAGCAGGCAATTCAGCGACCAGCCTACTGCGACTGACGTGCAGGCGACGTCCGACAGCACGTATTCAGAGGACATTCCTAAAGAATACCAATCCATCGTCAGGAACTACTTCCAGAGCATACCGAAATGAACATGCCCCGCGTCGTTGCACCCCCCGGCAGTTTTGAGACGTCGTCTTCGAGTGAAACGCGAACGCACGAACGACAAAACGGCTTGGGAACGGCACGAACGCAGGATAAGCTCCTGAAGAACAGAACCAGAACGTTTATAAATAAAAAGCCAAACCACACAGTATCAAAAACAGGTGAGCCATGAAAAGCGTTGAGGAAGTAAAGAAGACGTTCGAATACCTCTTTACTGAAATCGACAAGGTCATTGTGGGGCAGAAGGAAATGCTCCACCAGATGGTCATCGGGCTGTTCTGCGACTCCCACGTGCTTCTGGAGGGCTATCCTGGCCTTGCCAAGACGCTTTCGGTCAAAACGCTTGCGCAATTGATTGACTTGAAGTTCTCCCGCATCCAAAGCACGCCTGACTTGCTGCCCTCGGACATCACCGGCACCTACATCATCGAGGAAACGACGCAAGGAAAAAGAACGTTCAAGTTCCAGCCCGGCCCCATCTTCGCAAATGTCGTGCTCGCGGACGAAATCAACCGCGCCACGCCGAAAACGCAGTCGGCATTGCTCGAAGCCATGCAGGAAAAGCAAGTTACCGTGGGAAACAACACGTTCAAGCTTGACGAGCCGTTCTTCGTCATTGCCACGCAGAACCCGATTGAGCAGGAAGGAACCTATCCCCTTCCGGAAGCGCAATCTGACCGATTCCTGCTGAAAGTCAAGGCGACGTATCCGACGTTTGACGAGGAATTGGAAATTGTCGACCGATTCGCCGAAATCCAGAAAAAGCCGGTCTTGAAGCCGATTCTGAACCGCGAGACGCTCCTGTATTTGCAGCAACTGACACGTCAAGTTCCGATTGCGAACGACATCAAGCAGTATGCAGTCAAGGTTATCACGTCCACGCGAACGAAGAAGGACCTGATTGAGTACGGCGCCTCGCCTCGCGCGAGCATCGGCATCATTCTGGCCGCCAAGGCCCGTGCGCTGCTCGAGGGCAGGAAGTACGTCAGCAAGGAAGACATCAACACGCTCGCCGCTCCTGTCTTGCGACACCGCATCGTCCTGCACTTCGAAGCCGAACGGCAAGGGCTCAGCGAGGATGACGTCATCAAGCAGTTGTTGAAATGATTGACCTCGGCTTTCTCAAGACCCTGGACCGATTCTCGCTGATTGTGAACAAGCACCTGACCTCAAATTACATCGGTGAGCGCCGCACGGCGTTTTTGGGACGCGGGCTCGTGTTCCGCGACTATTCTTCGTATGCTCCTGGTGAGGACTACCGCATGATTGACTGGAAAGTCTACGGAAGAACGGACCGGTTAATGATTAAGAAGCACGAGGAAGAACGCAATCTCACCGTGCACATCATTTCCGACTTTTCTGCATCGATGAATTTCGGGGACCCGGTCAAGAAGTCCGACTATGCGGGAATGCTCGGCATCGGCTTTGCCTATCTTGCAATGAAGAACAACGAGCGTTTCGTCATGAGCACGTTCGCCGAGAAACTGGAATTGTTCAAGCCGCGCAAGGGGCGAAAGCAGCTGGCTGCCATCATTGAATACATGAACGAGAAACGCGCCAAAGGCATGACGAACTTCGAGGAATCGCTTGGCCGGTACAAGAAAATGGTCGGCTCGCGGTCGTTGATCGTCATTATCTCTGATTTCCTGTACGATATTAACGAAATCAAGACAACGCTGCTGCGCTTCCGCAACCACGACGTCCGGTTGGTCCAAGTGCTTGACAAAACCGAGAAAGAACTTGACGTCGAAGGCGAAGTGAAGTTGAGAGACTCGGAAAGCGGCGGTGTGCTCAGAACGTACATCAGTCCCTACCTGAAGAAGAAATACCTCAACATGCTTGAAGTGCACAACGCCATGATACGCCACGCGTGCATGGAAGCCAACGCGCGATTCTACTCGATTTCCACGCAAACGCCGCTGTTCGACGCGTTCTATCAGGTTGTGGCAAAGGGTTAAGCTGCCTTCTTCGCCTGCTGGAGAATAATCTGCTCTGCATCAAGACAGTCCTTGACAGCGTCAAGCGCGTCGCGGATGGCAATGTCGTTCGTTTCCGTGCGGAGCCGGTCCCATGCCTTGGCTTCCTGCAGCAGCCACGTGCGTAACGGCTTGTAGTCTCCCGCTTCTTCGAGACTTTTCGCGATGAGGTCGAGGCAGATGGCGTCGATTTGCTTCACTGCCGCAGGGCCCTTGCGAACGCCCCAGAAAACCGCGCGAATGTCCTCACGGCGTACGCGCCACGTCTCAATCTGCACCAATGATTGGAGTCCGCGCTTCATTCGAACAGCATCACTCCCGCGGCGATGACCGTCGTCCAGAGCCCGTCCTTGTGCCCTTCGGCGGACTGCGTGACGTTGAACGTCTTGATGATTTTGTCATGAATCTTGTATTCCTGCTTGTTTTCGTCCCAGGATTTTGACGGGTCGAATTGCAAGCCCATCGTAGTAGCAAGCATCTCGAACGCCAGGTCTTCAGCGTAATCGCCCGCCTTTTCATCCGTCTCGCCGTGCGGGTGGTGTTCCGAAAGGTAGCCGTACATGTTCTGGTCCGCCGGAACGGCGCACCCGATGCTCGCGGCAACGAGCCGGTTGGGCTCGTTCGTCGAGTTTCTTGCGATGACGACGTGCGCGATTTGGCCCGGCTTCAGCTCAGGAAGTCCTTGCGTTTTGGGAATGATTTTGCAGTTCGGCGGCAGAATCGAGCTCACCGAGACGAGATTGCACTTCTCAATGCCCGCGTCTCTCAGCGCGAGCTCAAACGAATGAAGGTATTCCTTGTGGCGTCCGACGCCTTTGGTGAAGAAAATGCGTTTCGCAACTAAGGTCACTTGAGCATCACTCTTTGATTGAGAATAGTGCGAATTTGGGCTTTTGCTTATAAATATTGCCCTCAGTAAATGTTTTCGCGCTTGTCGAGGAGCTCAATCTCGAGAAGATTCTTCTCCGGCGTTATCATGACGAGCGCACGATAACTGCCAATGCGCAGCTTGTGAAACGGTCCTTGGAATTTGCCCACGTAACGAAACGGGTCTTCTGAAACCATTCCTATCTTTTCGTGAATTCTCGTTGCAATCAGAGGAGGAAGCGACTTCAGGAACTTCAACGCAAGTGGTTTCCACACCACTTCGTAACTCATAGATTCAGACGGCGCCTGACTTCTTCGTGGGAAATTCCGCCTTCCTGCGGCTTACCCTTCATCTTGATGATGTGCGCAAGGAATCGTTGGTCGACTCGCAGCTCGGCAATGGCGTCCCACATCTTTCTGACGCTCTTATCCATTGCCTCTATTTTGCGCTCCATGTTGACAAGCACTGCCATGGATCTTGCAGGTTTTCTTTCTTTTATATGCTTTGCCACGAGAAATCCGGAAGGTTTCCGGACATATAAATGCTTTGCATCACTTCTTTATTTCGAGCTTGACCAGTTCCGCGATTTCTTCCTCTGAAACGGCTGCGCCGTGCAGCTTGACGCCCCAGAGCAGGCTCTCCAACAGTGCACGCTTCGCATTGGGAACGCTCACGAGAAACTTGTTCAAAATGCCTAATTCGAAGGCGAGCGTGACTAATTCGACTGAACGAATGATTTTGACGCCCTTCACGAGCGTCGAGAACTGGCGCGAGGCATCCATGTCCATGTCGACCTTCTCGTGCAGGCGGTGCTCGTAGAGCTTTCTCAACGCGTGCGGGGCTTCAACCAAGGTTCGCGTGATGCGCTCATCGCACACCATTCCCGAAGCACCGAGCACGAGAACGGCCGCGAGCGTCTCCATCTCGCCCATCTGGACGATTCTCAACGGTTGTTTCCGCACGCGGAAGATGCGGTTTGCTACGTCAAAGAGTTGCTGCGCCTTGTGCTGGATGTTCGGCGAGGAAAGAACCTTGAACGCGTTGTCCTGGATGAGCCGCTGGACTTGTAATGCCTCGAACTTGAATTTCTTCGTCGCCAACGGCTTGCCCACGAGCTCGTAGCGGACGCTTTCCACGATGCTGAAATCGCCTTGGAACTTCTTTTGGAGCTCCGGAAGAATCCACAAGAGATTGTTCGTGGTGAGACTGATGATGGGGCCTGTGTCGAACAAGAGGA
>DATILO010000102.1:0-6959 GCA_035476335.1 Binatia bacterium
GGGTTGTCTTCCTGGGAAAAGGGCAGCTCAAAATAGGCTCAGCAGAAGTGGCGTATGGCTATGATCTTGATATGAAAGATGGTGCGCTGGACCGCAGCAGCATCGGGATGCCGCTTGGCGTCGGCAATCGCGTAGTCAGCATTGATCCGAAGCAATCCATCGCGCTCAACACGCTCGCGGCTCCCTGTACCCCAAGCGACGTTCCCAAAAAAATCGCAATTCTACCTGCGAGCCAGGATGCAAGCGAGTTGGCAATTCAACTGCTGAGGCAAGACCTCACGCGATTCACGCCCCAGACCTCGCAAATCGCGGGTTTGCTCGACACGACGAATGAGCAGGTGCGCCTGCAGCGCAAGCAAGTGATGGATGCAGCCGATGCCGTTATTTTCGTTGCGCGTTCCGCAAGTGCAAAACAGTCGCTTGCCTACTTCAACGCCCGCGGCGCGGGGCTTGCGTGCAGACTCCTCAATGGAATCGTGCCCCTACAGAACCCCCGTCTACCGGCAACGTTCAGCGCAGCGTCCATCCCGCTCATCAAGCAGAACCTGCCGGCAAACCATCCTGCGCAGGAGCTGCCTGACAATAAGCCGGCTCTTTTCCTCGTCATCAGCACCGACCAAAACGCAATTGAGGTTGCCAAGAATGCAAATCATGCACTCACGTAAAGCCCAAACGACCGGGTACATCCTCACCTGGATTATTTTCACGACGCTGATGCTCGTCATTATTTTCGGCAGTCTCATTTTCTGGACCAGCCGTGAGCTCAACCCGAAACGCGATCTCTTTTCATTCCAAGCGGGATTGCTCGCAGAACGCTTGCTCTATTCGCCTGATGGACTGGCTTACCACGACACGGGAACCGGACGTTCCTATCCAGGCATCATCGACGCAGCCGTGCTCGCCGACCCGAAAATCGAAGCACGGCTCTTGCGCACCATCACCTATGAACAACCCCTCATTGGTGCAAAGATAACCGTTGGAAAAACCGTCATTTATTACCAGCGCGACTACTACGAGAAGTACATTCCTTTCGCGGGCAAGCAAGGAGCAGGAAGCGCGCGCACGGAGTCGCTGTCGTTCCTCCTTTTGCTCCACGACCAGGATGCGGATAAACCTGTTCAGGTCACGGTTGAAGTGATTCAGGTGCGTTCATGAAACGTGGACAGATTCTTGGGAGGCAGCTCGTCATTATCGGTTCCTGGGTAGTGCTCCTAATCACACTCGCCATTGTCTTCCTGCTCCAGAGTTTTGCAGCGACGAACACCGGTGCACTGGAGGCGACCAATACCGCTACGGCTTCAGCCACGCTCGCATCCTACCTCCGGCAAACGACAACGTACAACGCCCAGCCCGTGCCGATGGCGGAAGCGCTTGCGGCGCAGACCATGATACAGGACGAAGCATCGTTCAAGAAAAATGCAGAACAATTCCTCGCGCTCGTCAAAAGTGCTGAGTCGCGTGCGCTCATCGTAACCATTCCCGGCGAGACAATCTGGACCGCGGGAGAGCGCCAAGCAGTCATCCTTACTTCGGTAGCGGTGAAGATTCCCCGCCCTGACAACAAGGAAATCATTGTGAATTATGTCGAATCCGAAGCCCCTCCCGAAGACTATGGAGGTGGCGCATGAACAAGCGCGCCTTTTTCGTCTTCGAACCTCTCATCGTGATTGTCTTCATCAGCATGCTCGCCATTGCCGCATTCGTCGTGCTCCAAAACAAGACTGATGCCCTGAAAGCGCCTCTCGGACGTCACGCGGGTGCGCTGGTCACTACACAGATTCAGGCGGAAACAAACACCTTCCTCCCCCGCGAGCTCACGGCACGGTACGCGATTGAGAACGCGGTGTACTCGCTTGCCGCAGGCGGCGGAACCATCGGATTGAGCTCATGCCAGCTTGAAGGCATGCCTGCTCCTGATGAGCGACCTCCGGTTGCAGTCGTGGCGGACTGGCCGTCCATCGTCACGAATTTCAATACGTTCGTGACCAAAGCCGTGAACGCCCCCGTACCCTACGAATTCACGATTGAAACGCCGCTCCGCGTTTCAGGCATTCCTCTCCAGCCCGAGCCCATTGCAATCCCGAATCCCATTCCCAAGGACGAAGCGGAACAGCAGCATCTCATCATCAACCCTCATTCGTCCTACACTCCTCGTCTCGCGTTCACGGCAAACTATGCATACCGGATGCAGGAAACCTATGATGCCATCCGGAACGCGATGTTCTTCCTCAACGACCCTTCTGACTTGGGTAATTGCAGGCGTTTCCCTACAGGAGAGGCCAAGACTGCCTGCCTCATGGACAAAATAACGATTCTGACGGAACGGACGCGCGGGCTGGTGCGATGGGCACTTGATGCAAAAGACGCAGCAACGGATGATTATATTCTCACGGCCTACCACGAATTCCGCATGCCGCTCTGCAAGAATCAGCCCGTCACGCGCGTCAAGCTCCATCTTCCGACTGCGTAAACTCGCCTATCCAAAACTTTAAATAGCATCGACGCACGCTCAGATGCAAAGGGTGGTTGAACTGATACGAATTCCTCTCGCTGACATCGTCTCCAAAATCAAGGAGAAAACCGGGCTTGCTGAACAGGATATTCTCGCTCGCGTGGACAAGAAATGCCAGCAGCTCGCGGGCTTGGTGAGCAAGGATGGAGCTGCACACATCATCGCAAATGAGTTGGGCGTCAAGCTCCTCGAGCATGGCGGCAGACAGAAAATCAAGGACGTCTTCGCCGGCATGCGCAGCGTCGAGCTCATCGGCAAGGTCCTCCAAGTCTACGACGCGCGCGACTTCACGCGCGCCGACGGCACGCCTGGACAGGTCGGCAGCTTCCTCATCGGCGATGAAACTGGCACCCTGCGCATCGTGTGCTGGGGCGACCAGACCAAAATCATCCGCGACCTCAAACCAGGAACAGTCACGCTCGTCACAAACGCGCAAGCGCGGGAAAACAACCGTGGCTACAAGGAACTGCATTTGAGCGACCAAAGCAGAGTCGTCCTCAACCCGCCCGGCGAGAACGTCGAAGTCAAGGAACGCGCAGCCGCTCCGCGGAAGGCCATCAAGGAACTCACCGAGCAGGACCAGAACGTCGAAATCCTCGGCACCATCACGGAAAGCTTTGCTCCCAAATTCTTCGAGGTTTGCCCGCAGTGCAACAAGAGCGCGAAAGGCGGCGCGTGCACACAACACGGAGCAATCACGCCGAACTTTTCCTGCGTCTTCAACGCGATTGTCGACGACGGCTCGGACAACATCCGCGTCGTGTTCTTCCGCAACCAGATGGAGCGTTTGTTGAACAAGACAACCGAAGATGTGCTTGCCTACCGCGAAAAGCTTGATTCGTTCGAGCAAGTGCGCTCGGACCTGCTTGGGCAAATCGTCAAGATTGTCGGCAAGGTCAACCGCAACATGTTCTTCGACCGGCTTGAATTCGTGGCACAGCTCGTGTTCACGAATCCCAATCCGGAAGAGGAATTGGCGCGGATGAATGCCGTATCGTGAATCGTTGAGTGCTGGTGAGTGCCGTTCCCAGGCACGCTCAGAGGACGGAGTCCTCTGGCGTCTTGAAGGATGCTTTGCACCTTCAAGAGGTTTGAGTCGTCGTTTTCTCAGAAGTCGACGCACGAACGACAAACATCATTAACGAGCAACGACGAACACTCAACGACGCGGAGGCATTATATAGAGCAGTTACTTTCTCGCGCGCACCATGATGGGCAGGACGCATCTCGCAATCGGCATTCTTCTCGGCTTGCTCCTCCTGCCGTTCATTTCCGTCCCGAGCGTCTTCGTGTTTCTGCTCCTCATCAGCATCGGCGCGCTCCTGCCTGATATCGACCACGAGCACTCGACGATGAACCGCATTTGCCCGGTGACGCGCATTGTTCCCACGTTCTTCAAGCACCGCGGATTCTTCCACAGCATCTTTCCTCCGGCGTTGCTGCTCGCGATTTTCTGGTATTTTGGCGAGAACTTTGTCGGGCTTTCCTTAACGCTTGGCTACCTCTCCCACCTGCTTTCGGACAGTCTGACGCGGATGGGCGTCAATCTGCTCTATCCGGTGAGCTTGTGGCGCATGCAGGGACCGTTCGAAACCGGCAAGCTCATGGAGACGGTGCTGTTCTTTTCTGTGCTGGCGCTTATCGTCGTTACTTTGGTCGTTCGATAACCGTTCGTGGCGGATTGGTGAGAAGCGTTAACTCAAGCAACGACGCTTGCGTAATTGCATCTTGGATATCGTGCCGATGCTCGCGTGCCTTGTCCTTGGCTATCTTGTCGTTTGGTGCCTTAAAATAATAGCGCGCCGTCCACGTGAGCATATCCAAATCCAGCTGGCCTTGTGGATTGCGTTCAACACACGCATACTTCGCCTCATACGTATTCATACCGTCGACAAACAGCACAGCGGTATTTATGCATTATTGCACTGGACACTGGACAGTTCTCCTCCGGGAATATATAAGCAGTCGACCCTTTTCTCCGGAAATGTCACGCCGCCAGCCGGAAACTTTCCGGAAAATCTTGCCGAAAACATTTGAATTCCAACGCAGCACGAGCAGCGTGGGTGAAACCTATGAGTGACAAGAAACCAGAAGCGAAGTTCCGCGCCGGCACCGTATCGGCGACCGTGTGGGCAAACGAAACCGTCAAGGACGGCCAGCCACGCACCTTTAGCTCGGTCTCGTTCGAGAAGAGCTACAAGGACAAGGATGGCACGTGGAAAACCACGAAGTCCTTGAACGTGACGGACCTGCCCAAGGCCGTGATGGTGCTCACGAAGGCATACGAGCACTGCGCCTTGCGCGACGAACCCGCACTTTCGGAGGAGGCCGCATAGGCCCCTCTTTTATGCTAAACCTAAATAAGGAGGAACAATGAAACAGGAACTGGAATTGCAAATGGACGAGAAAAAGAAAATCACGAGCGTGGCGGACTTGCCCGGCATCGGCCCGGCAACCATCGAAAAGCTCGAGCAGGCAGGATTCTCTGACCTCATGAGCATCGCCGTGGCGACGCCCGGAGAAATCATCGGCGCCACCGAGATGTCCGAAGCGACCGCCAAGAAGGTCATCGCCATCGCGCGTGCCAATCTTGAAATGGAGTTCACCTCAGGAGAGGAAATGCTCCGGAAGCGCGAAGCCATCATCAAAATCACGACCGGGAGCAAAGAACTGGACAAGCTCGTCGGCGGCGGGTTTGAAACCGGCGCCATCACGGAAGCCTACGGCCAGTACGGTTCGGGCAAGTCCCAAATCGCGCACACGCTCGCGGTACGCGCGCTCCTTCCGGTGGAGAAGGGCGGCGCAGGCGGAGCGGTTGTCTTCATTGACACGGAAGGAACGTTCCGACCAGAACGCGTTGTCCAGATTGCGAAAGGCGCCGGCATTGAACCGGAAGAGGCGCTGAAGAATATTCGAGTGGCACGCGCGTTCAACTCCGACCATCAAGCATTGCTTGCCGAGAAGGTCGAAGACCTCATCAAGAAGCAAGGGCTGAACGTCAAGCTCCTCATCGTGGACTCGCTGACGGCCCACTTCCGGGCAGAATTCATCGGGCGCGGAACGCTCGCAGACCGACAACAGCGCATCAACAAGCACATGCACGCGCTGATGAAGCTCGCGGACAAGTTCAATCTTGCCGTGTACGTCACGAACCAAGTCATGGCCAAGCCCGACACGTTCTTCGGCGACCCGACCGAAGCGATCGGCGGCCACGTCGTGGCGCACAACTCGACCTACCGCATCTATCTCAGGCGCGGCAAGAAGGGAACGCGCGTCGCGAAGATGATTGACGCTCCGAACCTCGCGGAAAGCGAAGCGGTGTTCATGATTGAGGAAGCCGGCGTGAAAGACGCGTAAAACTCCTTCTTTTCTTTTTTGTACCTATGCATTTATATACTCACAAGTCGTGGGAATACTCGGAGACAACGGTCTCTGATATACAGAAAGGTGAAAAGAACATGTACGGAAATCGAGGAGGATATGGAGGCCACCGCGAGGGTGGCAGCAGCAGTGGCGGCGGTTATGGTCCCCGACCGATGACGGCTCCCGTCAAAGTCGGCGAAGAAATGGACGTCACCATTGAAGCAGTCGGCGAGAAGGGAGACGGTCTTGCCAAGAAGAACGGCTTCGTGCTGTTCGTGCCTGGCGTCAAGGAAGGCCAGCAGGTCCGCATTCGCGTCACGAAAGTGTTGCGGAAGGTCGGATTTGCCGAAGTCATCGGCGACGCGGGCAGCGGCTCGTCAGAGCCTGCCGCAGAGTCTTCATCTGAGGCACCTGCCGAGGAAGCCCCTGCAGAAGAGCAGGCGGAAGAAGCGTCTGACTCCGAAGACTTTGGCGAAGAGCAGCAATAACCCTTCATTTTTGTTTTGTCTTTTCTCATGAGACTCTTTGTCGCGATAGATTTTCCCGAAGCGCTCAAACGGTATCTTGCAGTTGTTGGCAGTAAACTCCAAAGCGATGCGGCTGATGTGGCGGTCGCGCAGCAGTACCATCTCACGCTCAAATTTCTCGGAGAGTATCCTGAAAACAAAGTTGGTGAACTGGAACGGAAACTCTCGCACGTTGCATTCCGGGCGTTCAAGGGCAAGCTCGGAAAAATAGGAACCTTCGGCGAGGGCTACCAAACGAAAGTGGTGTGGGGCAGTATCGAACCCGTCGAGCCGTTCGCGAAATTGGCGAAAGAGGTTGACAAGGCGACTCCCGACGTGAAAAATGACTATCCAGAATACACGCCGCACATCACGTTTGCGCGGGTGAAGCGCGTCAAGGCGTTAAGCGCGTTTCTCGATACGGTGAACGCGTTGAAGCTCGAGCCGCATGAGTTCTTCGTTCCGGAGTTCAAACTCTATCGAAGCATCGGCGGACAAGAAGGGCATCGGTATGAAGTACTCAGAACGTTTCCGGCAATGCCTTAAGGGCGTTTCCAGCCGACTTCCCAATAGGTGAC
>DATILO010000103.1:0-3982 GCA_035476335.1 Binatia bacterium
GACAACGACGACCATCTGCCGGGGAACTCAACGACATGAGCAAACGGCGACGGGCAACGGCGCTGAACGTCGTCCACAACACTTATAAACCGTAGACACAGCAACAAGCCGGGGTCTATGGCCAAGTCTCTCGCGTACAAAACAACTGCCGACATCAAGGTGCCGGACACGATTCTCGACCAGGTCATCGGCCAGGAAGAGGCCGTCGAGGTCATCAAGAAGGCAGCGGAGCAGCGGCGTCACGTGCTCCTGATCGGCGAGCCCGGCACGGGCAAGTCGATGCTCGGGCTTGCGCTCGCGGAACTGCTTCCGAAGGAAAAGCTCGTTGACGTCGTGGCATTGCCGAACCCCAATGACGAGAACCAGCCGCTGATTCGCGCGGTTCCCGCCTCCAAAGGCCGGGATTTGGTCCTGCAGGCGCGCGTGCAGTCGCAAAACCTGTTCAAGGGACAAAACTGGATTCTGCTCCTGCTCCTGCTCATTTCCCTGATTGTGCCGTGGTGGGTGCGCAGCTACTACCAGAGCGACATCATGTTTGCCGCGTTCTTCTTGGGAGGCATGTTCTTCCTCGCGGCGTTCATCTTCTTCATGAACATGAACAAGCGTCCCGGTCTTGTCGGCAATGTCCGCATCGAAGTGCCGAAAGTCATCGTGGACAATTACGGGAGAAAGCAGGCGCCGTTCTGGGACGCCACCGGCGCGCACGCGGGAGCGTTGCTCGGCGATGTCCTGCACGACCCGTTTCAAAGTGGCGGCCTCGGAACTCCGGCGCACGAGCGCGTGGTCGCGGGCATGATTCACAAGGCGAACATGGGCGTGCTGTTCGTGGACGAAATCGCGACGCTCGACCCGGCGACGCAGCAGGAACTGCTCACCGCAGTGCAGGAGGGACGCTATTCCATCACCGGACAGTCCGAGCGCTCCGCAGGCGCGATGGTGCGCACCGAGCCCGTGCCGTGCAACTTCATTCTCGTCGCGGCGGGCAACGTCGAGACCGTGCAGCACTTGCACCCCGCATTGCGTTCGCGCGTCCGCGGCTACGGGTACGAGATTTTCATGAAGGAGACCGTTCCTGACACGCCCGAGACGCGCGACAAGATTGCCGTGTTCATCGCGCAGGAAGTCGTGAAGGACAAGAAGATTCCCCATTTCTCGAAGGATGCCGTGCACGCGATTGTGGAGGAAGCCCGGCGAATGGCGAACCGCAAGGGGCACCTGACCATCCGGTTCCGCGAACTGGGAGGGCTCGTGCGGGCCGCAGGCGACATCGCCGTCGGGCAGGGTAAGAAGCTCGTGCAGCCCGAGCACGTGATGGACGCGAAGAAAATCGCGAAGACGCTCGAGCACCAGATTGCGGACAAGTTCATCGAGCGCAAGAAGGAATACGAGGTCATCATCACCGAAGGCAAGAAGATTGGCCGCGTCAACGGGCTTGCGGTCATCGGCTCGGGAGCCGCGCATTCCGGCATCATCCTGCCGATTGAGGCGGAAGTGACGCCTGGCGGCAAGGAACGCGAGATTGTCGCGACGGGCAAGCTCGGCGAAATCGCGAAGGAGGCCGTGAAGAACGTGTCCGCCATCGTCAAGAAGCTCTTCGGCGAGGACATCCGCGAGACGCGGGACATCTACGTGCAGTTCCTGCAAACCTATGAGGGCGTCGAGGGCGATTCTGCCTCGATTGCGGTCGCCACGGCGATTATTTCCGCGCTCAAGAACGTGCCGGTCAAGCAGGACCATGCCATGACGGGCTCGTTGTCGGTGCGTGGCGAAGTCCTGCCCATCGGCGGCGTGTCCGCAAAGGTGGACGCGGCGATTGACGCGGGCATCAAGCACGTCATCGTGCCGAAGTCGAACGTGCAGGACATCGTCATTGAAGCGTCGCGCCGGAAGCGCATCAACATCATTCCCGTCGAGAGCATCTTCCAGGTCCTGCGCGAGGCGATGGACTGGACGGGCAAGGAAAGCGTACTGAAACAGATTCGCGCAGCGTAGACTTTTTCCCGGCAGTTTTGACGTATCGTTGCTAACGACTAAGTAAACGACGACTCAAAGCTGCCTGGGAACGGCACTCACCAGCACTCCTACGACGCAGTAACGGCGTCATTGAATGCGGCTGAAAACGTGATACGCAAAATTTATAAGCGAGTTCTGCAAGTCAAAATCGATGCTGACCAACCCGTTGGACATGAAAGAATGTCCGGATTGCGCAAGCCCGAACATTGGGCGCCACGACGCACGGGACCAAGTCATCTGCCGCGACTGCGGGCTCATCTTCGAGCCGCTCGAGCCGGAGCTCGAGAAGCAGTTCGAGAAGACGCACGCGATGACGTTGGGCACGAAGTCGACGCCGAAAGCGAAGCGCAAGAAATAAGCAGGTCAAAAACAGGTGTTCAGTTATTGTAAACTATTCTCTTCCGTTTTTACCGCCACGTGACGGGAATTTCGTCCACGCGCTCGTACGGCAGAATGTCGATGTTCTGGTTCACCATCTTGCCGCCGTTCTTGAATTCCAGGAATCCCTGCCACGCAATCATGACGCCCTGGTCTCCGCAGTATTGTAATGGGATGGGGTGGAAGGTCGCTTTTCGGGCGTTGCACATCGTGTCGAGCATCTGGCATAGTTTCTTGTTGGCCGCGACGCCGCCGATGAGGAGCACTTCCTTCTTGCCGGTGTGCGCCATCGCGCGCTCGGTGACTTCGCACAGCATCGCGAACGCGGTTTCCTGGATGGAGAAGCAGAGGTCCTCGACCTTTGCGCCGCCCTTGAGGAGTTTGCCGACTTTCGTGAGCAGTCCTGCGAAGGAGACGTCCATGCCCTTGACGGCGTAAGGAAGTTCGATGAAGTTTGTGGAGTTCTTTGCGAGCTCTTCCACCTTGGGACCGCCCGGAAATCCCAGTCCTGCCTCGCGCGCGAACCGGTCGAGCACGTTGCCGAGCCCGTTGTCGAGCGTTTCTCCGAAGATGCGCATTCTTTCGCCGGCGTACGCGATGACTTGCGTGTTCGGTCCCGAGACGTAGAGATAGACCGGGTCTTTCGTCTTCGCGATGAGGTCGCCGATGGTCAAGTGCGCCATGCTGTGGTTTGCCCCGACAAGCGGGAGGTGATGTTCTGCCGCGAGCTTCTTCGCGAATTCCCTGCCGACCTTGAGGATGCTCGACGTCAATCCCGGTCCGCGCGAGAAGACGATGAGCTGGATGTCGTTCCACGCGAGCTTGGACTGGGCGAACGCGTCTTCGAGGACTTTGTCCTTGACGGCGTCGTGGTGCTTCACGACGTCATTTGGAATCATTCCGCCTTCCTTTGTTTGATACATGTCCTTCGCGTTCGCGAGGATGTCGCCTGTGTCGGTGATGATGCCGACGCCGAAGGTGTGCGCGGTGGATTCAATGCCTAAAATGTTCATGGTCCTGTGCCTCGTCGTGGTGCTTTTAAACGTTGTGCTTGGTGTCGTTGAGTTTATGTCATCCTCCGTTCCCCGGCAGATTTGAGGCGTCGTTCACTTAGTCGTTAGCAACGGAACGTCAAACCTGCTTGGGAACGGCACTCACCAAAACTCAGCGACGGCAGAACGAGCAGACGACTCTCGCACTCGGCAAAACGTTTTTAAGCACCAACGCTCAGGTCTCGCTATGGACCGCGAGGACGTCTCAATTCTCATCACGTCGATTCGGAACTCGCTCTACCACAAGAACTTCCTGGTCGCGATGACGAAGCTCGTGGAGCTCAAGAAGATGCTCGTGGCGTGGAAGCTCGAGGGCGAAATCGACCCGCTCATTGCCGAGCTGGGAAAGCTCGCGCGCGAAAAGGGCGACACGGACGTGCTCGACGCGAAGCTCAAGGAATTGGATACGAAAGTATTATGACATTCCACAACTCCATTTTTGGCTGGTTTGCGAAGAACAAGCGCGACTTGCCGTGGCGCACGACCGAGGACCCGTACCGCATTCTCGTTTCCGAAATCATGCTGCAGCAGACGCAGGT
>DATILO010000104.1:0-6926 GCA_035476335.1 Binatia bacterium
CATCGAAGCATATCTGCAGCACGGCAAAAAGGCACTGAAGAAGCGGAAATGAGCTGGTACAATCCGCTCAGCTGGTTCTCCTCTGAGCATCCCTTGGTGACGCGTGTCCGCCGCGATAACGCAGTCCAATCCGTCATCACGGAAACGGTGGGATTTCTTTTCGCACTTCCCCGTGAATTTATCACGCTACGGAATGTCTTGTATCATGCCGCCAAAACCGACCACGAGCAGCAGCGCGTTCTGCAGGCGTTTCTCACGCACGGCTTTGCGCCCTCGTCAGACACGATGACCATCGATCCGCCGATGTTTCCCGGCAAGACGCTCGAACGCAAAGGCCACATTTATGACATCCAGCGTTCTTCGCTCGCGGAGCTTGAACAGCTCGCGAAGCCCTTGACGGACACGCTCCTCCATCTGCGCACCGACGGACTGCGGCTTGAACACGACGAACGCATCGTCTTTTCCGAGCTGCTCCGGAGCCAGTACACCGCATTCCGCGTCGATTTCATCAAGAAACTCACTGAGTTCGAGCGCGACTTGCGTGATGAGCACGTCCTGGACGCAAAAACGCTTCGTCAGGCCTTCCAGGAATATGCGGCCCAACTTTCCCAAAAATTCAACCAGCTCGAACTTCTTGTCAACACCATCTACCGTCTCGAACAGAACCTTTAAATAGCTCGGCGCCGCTTCTTTTCGGGCAATGCACCACGAATTTGAGAAGCTCTTCAAGGGCAAGGACCCGTTCCCGGACATCCTGGGACAGGAAACGACGAAAACGCAACTCAAAGCCGCGCTCCTGATGGACCGCCACGTCATCATCGTGGGCCCGCCGGGCATCGGCAAGACCACGCTCGCGAAGAACGTCGCGCGGTTGCTGCCGGAAATCACGGTCAATGACTGCGAATTCCACTGCGACCCCCTGAAGCCGCTGTGTCCATCCTGCAAATCAAAAAAACCGAAAACGAAGACCATCACGGGCGAAGAACGGTTCGTGCGCGTGCAAGGCAGTCCTGACCTCACGGCGGAAGACCTGTTGGGCGACATCGACCCGCTCAAGGCGTTGAAGTTCGGTCCCACCAGCATCGAGGCGTTCACGCCCGGCAAGCTCTTCAAGGCCAACAACGGCATCCTGTTCTTCGACGAGCTGAACCGCGCTCCCGAGAAACTGCAGAACGCATTGCTGCAAGTCCTCGAGGAAGGCAGTGCCACGATTGGCAGTTATGCGGTTGACCTGCCCGCAAATTTCATTTTCATCGGCACGATGAACCCGGAAGAAACCGCCGCAACTGAGAAGCTCTCCGACGTCTTCCTGGACCGCTTCGACATCGTGCACATGAGCTATCCGGAAAGCATCGAAATCGAGCGCCACATCGTCACGACCAAAGGCAAGCGGGTGAACGTGCAGTTCCCTGACGAGCTTCTCAATCTTGCATTGCTGTTCGTGCGGCTGCTGCGCCAGCACAAGGACATCCAAAAGAAACCCTCGGTGCGTGCTTCTCTCGGACTCTACGAGCGCGCCCAGGCGCACGCGTTCCTCGCCAATCGCAAGAGCGTGACGGCCAAGGACGTTGCTGATGCCCTGATGAGCGTGCTCAGCCACCGCATTGAGCTCAAGCCCTCTGCGAAATATCTCCAAACGACCGAGGAGTTCGTCGCCGACCAGTTCAAGCAGTTCGTGCGCGAGCATCCGGAGTTCGAGGAACACGAAGGTGGTTCACTTTGACTCCGTCACCACCCAACTCGAACAATTGAGCGAAATCGAGGAGACGGAAGGCAAGCTCGCAACATCGAAAGACGAGGCGTTGATGCACTCCGTCATGCAAAGCGATGAAGAGACGATTCAGGACGGCAAACTGATTGCGGACGCGTTCAACCGCGGCCTGGGGGCGTTCACGCCGGACTTGCTTTTCGCACAAATGGTGAAGAATTATTCCCTTGCGAAACAGCTTCTCGGCGACACGATTCTTCGCCTGGTGTCGGGCTACGACCCGAACTATGTCGAGAAGAACCTCCCGATTCCCGAATTCCGGCAGCAGCTGTTGAGGAACATCCGCAAGAACATCGACAAGCTCAAGGACAAGGACCTCCTGACGAGCGAAGGCACGATTTCTGACAAAGGCGTTGACCTGGCAAGCATGGTGCTCTACGTTGAGGAACTCGACCATCTCTTGCCCAAAGGCATCTTCGGCGAAAAGATTTCAAGAAAGAAAGCGCATTATGGTGAGCGCACGGATGCACGCACGTTCCGGAAGGGCGACCGGTACCGTGACGTGAGCATGCGGAAGAGTCTCAAGATGGCAATTCGCCGGTCTCATACGGAATTGGCAAAAGGCGACCTCAAAACGGCAGAGCGACAGAGCCGCGGAACGGTGTATTTGCTGTATGGCATCGACGCGTCTGCAAGCATGAAGGGCAAGAAAATCGAGACGTGCAAGAAAGCCGGCATCGCACTCGCGTACCAAGCGATTCACAAGAAGGACAAGGTAGGATTGGTGGTATTCGGCTCCGAAGTCAAGGATTTCGTCGCGCCCACGGACGATTTCACGCTTCTGCTGCGCACATTGACGACGATTCGCGCTTCGCGGGAGACGGATTTCACCGCGCTGGTCACGAAGGCAATTGAACTCTTCCCGCTGGGAAACCAGACCAAGCACTTGATTATTCTCACCGATGCGATGCCCACCGTTGGCGACAAACCTGACGAAGAAACATTGCAAGCGATTGGGCAAGCGCGAGCCGCAGGCATCACCATTTCCATCGTCGGCATCCAGCTCGACAAGAAAGGAGCCACCTTGGCGCAGGAAATGGCGCGCATCGGCGAAGGACGGCTCTACCTCGTGAAAAATCTCGAAGAATTGGACAGATTAATATTGCAGGACTACGAAGCGGTGCGTGCATGATAGGCGCATCCGCACTCATCATCAACGGCAAGAAAATCCTCCTTGCCAGGCGTTCTGCAAAAGCCCAGCACTATCCCGGCTATTGGGGCTGCCCGGGAGGACGCGCCGAAGCAGGCGAAACGCCCGAACAAACCGTGGCGCGCGAACTCAAGGAGGAACTGGGCGTCACGTTTACCCCGATGCGTTTGTTCGCGCACGGACAGTTGCCGGACCGCGAGACCTATCGCTTCCTCGGCACCATTTCCGGCAAAATCACGATGCAAAAGAGCGAACTGAGCGGCTACCAATGGTTCTCCTATGCAGAAGCCATCAAGCTCCCGCTTGCATTTGACTACCGAGAAATCCTGGAAAAGGCGCATCAGGAGCAGCTCCTCTAGCTCCGGCAACCTTTATATACCCTCGCTGGTTCTGTCAGCCCATGAAAAAGAAGGTGACCAGCCATGCATCCCCCGGAGTGATGCGCGACCACGCGACATTGTTCCTGTTCTGGGTGGTGTCCATCCTGCTGCTCATTGTCGCAGTCGCACTCCTCCGAGCGGCATGAAACTGGTGGCGTTCAGCGACCTGCACGCAAGTCTCACCGGACTGCGAAAGCTGCAGGAGCTTGTCAAAAAAGAGAAGCCCGACCTGCTGGTAAACCTGGGAGACTTCACCGTGTTCGAACAGCACATCGAGGAAGTCGCCCAACAGCTCGCGAAGCTGCATTCCCACCAACTCGTTCTCCACGGCAATCACGAGGATGACGCGACCGTTGCGCACGTCGCCAAGCGCCATGGCTGGATATTCATGCACGGCAAGCTCGTGGACGTCAACGGCGTGCTCTTTGTCGGCTGGGGAGGGGAGGGATTTGTCCACGACCTTCCTGCGTTCATCAAATGGGTGATGAAGCACAAGAAAACGATTGCTGCCGCGAAAAAAGTCGTGCTCCTCACGCACCAGCCGCCCTACGGCACGGTGCTCGACCACCTGTGGGGCGACCACGTCGGCAACCGCTCCTTCACGACGTTCATCAAGAATCACGCCAACGTCACCCTCGCGCTCTCCGGGCACATCCACGAAACCGCCGGCAAGACCGGCAAGGTCAATCGCGCAACACTCGTAAACCCGGGACCGTATGGCCGCGTGGTGACGCTATGAAGCTCAACAACAACCAGCAATACCTGCTCAACAGCGGAGGGTGGTGGGCGCTCTACGACGGATTCACGAGCGCGTATCTCGTGGCGTTTGCGCTCGCTCTCGGAGCAAACAACACGGTTGTCGGCATCCTGGGAGCGCTGCCGTATATTGCGATTCTCTTCAGCGAAATTCCCGGGGCGATGCTCCTCGAGCACTTCTCGCGGCTCAGGATTTATTCCGTCGCAAGCACGCTCTCGCGGCTCATGTGGCTCGGGATGCTCCTCACGCCCGCGCTCTTCATGTCGCACCCGCTTGCCGCGCTCATTCTCTTTTTCTTCCTCGCGAAGTTCGGCGACTACATCTCCGACCCGGCCTGGACCGTGCTCGTGGCCGATGTCGTCCCTGCACCGACGCGCGGCGCATTTGTCGCACGCCGCACGCGGCTCATCAACATCTGGGGCATGATTGCACTGGTCATCGGCGGCTTCTACCTCGACCTGTTCGCGGCACACGACTTGCGCGGCTTCATCACGATGTTCGGCATCGGCATCTGCTTCGGCATCGCCACGACGCTCGTGACGCTCCGCGTCAAGGAACCACAGTACCGCGACCACAACCACCACGGCTTCAAAGAGTTCTTCCACCTCGAAGGGGACTTCCTCCGCTATGTCGTGTTCGCGTTCGCCTTCAACTTTGCGTTCATGCTCGCCTCGCCCTTCTTCACGGCATACATCCTGCAGGACCTGGGACAGCCCTACATCATCTTCGCGCTGTCCACGGCGTTGACCAACCTCACGAAAATCGCGGTGTTCAAGCACGTGGGAAAACTTTCGGACAAGTTCGGCGACAAACCCGTGCTGCTCCTGAGCGTGCTCGGCACCGGACTTGTTCCGCTTGTGTTCCTGCTCACCACGCCGGAACGCATCTGGCTCCTCTGGATAGGTCAAATCCTTTCCGGCATCGTCTGGGCGGGCTACGACGTCGCCATCTTCAACATGTTCCTCGACCTCACCTCAGAAGACAAGCGCGCGGTGCAGACCGCGACCTACAGCATCGCCACGAGCATCCCGCTCATCATCGCTCCGGTGCTCGGAGGCTTTATCGCGGACAATCTCGTGTTCGGGCTCGCGGGCATTCCTCTGGTCTTTGCGATTTCGATGGTGCTCCGCTTCCTCTCGCCGCTTCTTTTACTGGGCATCCCGGAAAAACGCATCAAGCATGAGTATCCCTTGCGCGAAGTGCTCTGGCACGCGATTGAATTGCATCCTTCGCGCGGCATCCAGCACCGGTGGCACGGCGTCGTGCAGAACGTGCGGAAGAAAGGTGCTTTGTTCCTCGGGATTCTGCGGTAGATTTATAAAGCTCTTGACGATAAATTGACCCATGTTATCGTGGGTGAGGACAGGGTTGGCAGCCGCAGCGCTGTCGTTGCCGGTATCGCTTTCTGCCTTGGTAGGGTGCGCGCCTCTCGAGGAGCGCGTCATGGTCCAAGCAAAGGAGTATGCCGAGCGCGCCCGCGATGCCTACATCCACGCGAACGAGGCAACCATGGTCGGAGATGAGGTTGCCATCCGTTATTTTGATGAGGCCATCAAGTTGGATACGGCCTGGATTGACCTGGTGCCGTGCGCTTCCGCGTACTGGAACCGCGCCCAGGCATACCAAGGCAAGTTCGTCTTCAAGGCCGGGTGCGCGGCTCGCGATGGAGCGCAAATCACGTTTGACGACCTGGAGCGCGCCGTTGTGGACCTCCAGTCATCCCTCAAACAGAATCCGAGCCAGCCCGACTGCTACGCCCAGCTGGGTTTTAATTACACCCTGCTCAGCAAGTTTGACGATGCGCGCAAGAACTACCAGGAAGCGCTCAACCTCCTGAACAAGGGCGCGCGCAATCGCGAAATCCTCTTCAGCGCAGACCGGGTCAAGATACTGCTCGATGCGCTTCCCGAGAAAAAGCAGGCCAAGGACTTTTACTAGCAAACTTTTTATAGTCCTTACCGTCGGTTTCTTTCATGGAATTCAATGCAATCATCAAGGACCTGCACGCGAGCAAGGAATTCAAGGCGTGGAAGAAAGAGCACTCCGAAAGTTATCTTGCACATGCGTTCATGCTCCTCGATGACGCGAACAAGGACACGTGGCAGGTGGGTTTCTACAATTCCGATAACACCATCACGACGTTCGTCGTCTCGAGAATCGTCGAAGTCATTCCCAATCAGGAGATTCTGCGGAGCGACCACGAGATTCTGGAATTGAAACCGCAAGAAGTCACGCTCGCGTATGAAGCTGCGTTGAAACAGGCAACGGAGTTCAGAATTTTGCATCACCCGCGCGAAGTGCCGTTGAAGACGTTCTTCATCATCCAGCAACTTCCTTCCGGCGCGGTCTATAACATCACGTTCTTCTTCCAATCCATGAAGACGCTGAACGTGAAACTTGCGGCGGGCGATGGAAAGATCGTCTCGCACTCGTTCCAGACATTGATGGAATTTGATAGGAAAAAGTAGTTACCGTTCTCAAGCAGCTTTGAGTCGTCGTTTACTTAGTTGTTAGAAACGAAACGTCAAAACTGCAGGGGAACGGCACTCACCAACACTCAACGACGTGCCGATTATTAACTTCTGCGTAGAGACTGAACTGTATCCGCGAAGCTATAATCCAAATGCCATGAATGTTTAAATAGCTGCCTGCAATTGCAGAGCTACGCGACGGGATAAAGAGGTGACGACGTTGCACGAACCACAAAAGAGCAATATTAGCTACAATACTATCAAACGCAACAAGACTTTGGCGGCGTTCGATACACCGGTACCCAAGGAAGACGAGCCGGCGGTTGCGGAATAATCAACCGTATTTTTCTTTCCAGCACGCGTCGATGCGTTGCCGGATATCACTGAATACTTCTTCAGA
>DATILO010000105.1:0-37312 GCA_035476335.1 Binatia bacterium
ACCAAGTGCGCGAAGTGCTCACGAACAAGAAGCGGCTCACGCTGGCGGGATGGTTCCACGAGAGTCGTACTCTCGTGGTGCCGCCGAAACGGAGGTTCGGTGAGCACCATGGATAAACTCGCCGACTGGATTAACCCCGCATATCTCGACCGCGGAACCGTGGACGAGCTTCGCGCCGTGTTCGAAAAGGAAAAGCAAATCCTCCTCAAGGACTTCTTGCGCAAGGACGCCTATGAACTGGCGATGAAACTCGCGCGTGCTGCGAAATTCAAGCGCGTGTTCATTCCCGACCAGATGTCGTGCGCATTCGCGATGAAGCCGGACGCGCTGCTGGCGTTTTTGGTGTCGGAAAAGTTTGCACTCTATATCGAGATGATCACCGGTGTCAAGCCCGGGCACAAGGCGTTTTACACGGAATTCCGCGCCGGCGATTACGCAGTCATCAAAGACTTGCCGCAGGATTGGAAGCTCGTCGCGCATCTCACGCTCTCACCCTGGGATGAATCGTGGGGCGGCCGCATGATTTTCCGTGATGCGCAAGGCAATCATCTCTCCAGCTGTCCCCAGGCAAATGCACTTCTTTTGACTCAGAACCAGAAGAAGCTGCGCGGCTACGTCGAATATGTGAACCATCATGCGGGCAAGAAGACCTCGGTCACCGCAAATGTAGGCTAATCTTCAACCAAATAGCCGCTGATAGTTCAGCCAGACGTTGTTCGCGACTTCCTCAACGTCAAACTTTTTCTGCTTCGCGATGAACTTGACGCTCTCGAGCACGTTCTTCGGCTCATTTCTCTCGCCGGCAACCGGACCGAGCCATGGCGAGTCCGTTTCCGTGAGCAACTGGTTGATGCCGAAGACGTTCACAATCATTTCGTAGTGCTGCAGTCTTACGCAGACCGGCGGAACGCTGGTGTAGAATCCCAAATCCGCGGCCTTGCGTGCAACGCTCTTGCGCGCGCCGAAGCTGTGCAAGTCGACTTTCTTCGCATTGCTCGATTCGAGCATGTCAATCACATCTTTTTCCGCGTTGCGCGTGTGGACAATGAGTGGCTTCTTGATTTTCTCGGCGAGCGCGATGATTTTCTCGAAGTTCTCCCGCATCTTCTTCTGCAACGCCGGGTCGGTCACGAACTTGTAATCCAATCCGACCTCGCCGATGCCGACAATCTTGTCCTTTTGCGACTTGATGAACTCGATTTCCTTGTCGAGATTGATGGGGTGCATCGGTCGCGTCAGGCCGGATTCGCCTTCCAAATCCAGCCCCAATGCGTCAATCGGATACGCTCCCAGCGCGGGCTTGATGAGCGGATGCTTCTTTGCGAGCTCAAGGACTTCACGATTTGTCGGCTCGTTTACGCCGTTGACCACAATCGCCTTGACTCCTGCCGCTTTCGCCCGCTCAAGCACGTCGTTCAGGTCTTTTTTGAACAATTCGTGCGTCAGGTGTGCGTGGACGTCGACGAGGAACATGGCAGAAGTTTGGTGGGTAGACTTTAAAAAGAGATGCCTTTCTTCGTGGAGAAGTGCTCCTGTAGTATAACCTGGATAGTACTCGGCCCTCCGAAGGCTGTAGTCGGGGTTCAAATCCCCGCAGGAGCGTTATTGAGCCGCGCGCTCATCGCGCAGCACTTCTCGCACGGGCAGCGTGCGGCGCTCCTTCACGGTCAGCAGCACGAGGAATGAGCCGACGAAAAAGAGCACGAGCGAAAGCACCGCAATCCGTTGGTTTGCGGTCACGGACGAGACAACGCCGAACACCAACGGCCCGAGCGTTGCCGCGAGCTTGGACGCGAACCCGTTGAAGCCGAACAGTTCAGCTGAGTTCTCAAGAGGTACAAGGATGCTCAGCAGCGAGCGCCCGACGGCCTGCGTCGTTCCCAAAACAAGTCCTCCTAAGACCGCAAGCAAGTAGAACATCCACGGCGTCGTCGTGTACGCGAGCCAGACTGCTGCAACCATCCAACCAAGAATGCTGATGAGCAGGATTTTCTTGTGCCCGAACTTATCCGCCAGTTGCCCGGCAGCAAACGTCGCGGGAAAACCGACAGCATGCACGATGAGGAACAACACCAGCACGCTCGAGAGCGGCAGTCCGAGTGTGGTGACGGCGAAAATGCCGGTGAACGAGATGAGCGTGAACATGCCGTCATTCACCAAGTAATAGCCGATGAAGAATCGGAAGATGTTCGCGTACTGCCTGATGTGCCGCAGCGTGTGGAACGCGCGATGGAAACCGTGCCCTATGAGGAACGGAATCCGCGCGCGCATCTTGTCTCCGCGGTCGTGGAGATGAAGGAACGCAGGAATCGAGAAGAGCAGGAAAAACAACGCCGTGAGCGGGAACGTAAGCCGGAACGCGGTCTCATGCCCTGCATACCCGTGAATGTAGAGGGGGATGAAGAGCAATGCCGCAACAATACCACCGAGATACCCCAATGCCCAGCCAAATCCGGAAATCCGTCCTGCGTACTGCGAACCCACAATGAGCACGAGGAACGAATCGTAGAGCACAATCGCGTTCTCATACGCGAAATTCGTGATGATAAACAGCAGTCCTGCCGCGAGGACGCCTCCCGGTCCCGTAAAGTACAACGAGGCCGTGCCGAGAATGGCGATGATGCTGAAGAACACAAACAACGGCTTGCGTTTCCGCGCGTAATCCGCAACCGCGCCCATCGCCGGAGCCGCGAGCGCGCCGAGCAGCACGCTCGTGGAGAGCACGACGCCCCAGAGCAAGTCCGCGTGCGCGCTCCCTTGCGCAATCACGTTACGGAAATAGATGGAGAACAGCAGCGAGATAACAATGATGGAATATGAGGAGTTGGCAAAGTCGAAGAGTGCCCAGGATACCACCTCTTTCGTGAGCAAGTCGCGGAACTTCACGCGCAAATGAAACCGAACGGAGTTTTTAAGCGTTCCTGCCCAACAATGCAAGGACGTCTTCCACGAGCGGCTTGACATCGGGCACGTCCTTCTCGGTAACAAAATGCCGCGCGGCACGCGGCGAGATGAGAATGCGGTACGAGCCGAAACCCATCCCATCAGATTCGTACGCAAGGATGCCTGCCGCGACTCCCAAAGAAAACAGGTCCTGAAGCTCGATGCACTTCTTTCCCAGAACGCCGTCGGCAAAATGGAGTCTGCTGGGACGGGCCTGATGCGCATCGTAGAGGGCAAGTTCAAGTGAGCGGTCGCCGCAGGGAACGCGCGCCGGTTCCTCCTTCGCGAGGATACGATACCAGGAAAAGAACGCGACCGAGAACTGATAGAGTTCGAAATCGTTCATTTGAACGCCGCCGCCACGAGCAGCGGGAACAGAATCGTTGCGTCCCCGACCACCTTGACGTGCTCGGCCTTTGCTCCGATTTTTCCCCACGAAATCGCTTCCTCGGGCTCGGCTCCCGAGTCGGAACCGTCATATTCCATTGCAGTATTGATGTACACCGCATACTTCAGCCCCTCGCGGAACATGTTCGCGTTGCAGATTTGGTGTTTCACCAGGCCGGCGCCGATAATGAGCGCACCCGTCTCCTTCGCGTCAATTGCGAGGTTGTTGAGCCGGAACGTGTCCTCGAGAATGTCCAACTTGAGCTCGGGCTGGTTGTACTTGAAGAAGAACATGATGTCGCCGATGCTGCCATCCGTCAACGCGGGACAGAACACCGGGATGTGGTGCTTGGCCGCCCAGTAATAGATGCTTTCCTCATTATTGATGCGCTCGCCAAGAATCTTGATAATCTCTGACGGCGAGCAAATCTTGCCTGACTTCTTCTGCTCGGCAACGAGCTCCTTCAAAATCGGGGTGAGGAAGTCCTCGAACGCGCCGTAGCGGTCGTTGGGAACAAAGATGTTGCCGATGCGGTTGATGCCCTGCTCGCGCAGGGGTGCGCCTTTTGCGCGGAAGTCTCCCAGGACAAACGGCTTCAAGCATTTGATAATGTCTTCCTCGATGCCGCCTGCGGTGGTGACGATGACGTCCACCTGGTTGTTCTTGACCACGTGCAGAATCGCTTCACGCACGCCTGAAGAAACCATGTTGGACGTGTAGCCGAGAAACAACCGCAAGCCATTCTTGCGCGCGTCACGCATCTTTTTGGTGAGTTCCACCGCTTTCGCGAAATGCGTTGCCTGAAAGCCGGTGGCAGCATACGCGTCGATGAACTTTTTCAAGTCAAATGTCTTGGAGAAGTCATATCCTTTGATGGTGACTTCCGCCTTCGGCTCCTTCGAGCGCTTGAAGATGGATTCCTTCGCCTTCGCGAGCTTGTCTTTCGAGACCCCCATGCCCTCCTTTCTCGACGGTTCGTTTATAAAGATTGTGCTGGATAGCAGAGGCGATAAATGCTTTTATAGTGGTCAACCGGCTTTACCACAAGATATGGGGGAAATTAAAGAGGCTTGTGGCATCTTCGGAGTCTACAGCCATCCCGATGCGGCATACCTGACTTTTCTCGGACTCCAAGCGCTGCAGCACCGCGGACAGGAAAGCTGCGGCATCGTTGTCAGCGACGGAACCGTGATGCGGCACCGCGTCCGCATGGGTTTGGTCGCGACCAATTTCGCACCGGAACATTTCCCGGGCAAGAACAGCAACGGGGAAGCGCTGTACGGGTACATTGCGAGCGGGCACAACCGGTATTCCACGACCGGCTCGTCACGAATCGAAAACGCCCAGCCCTTGTTGCTCGACATCAAGTACGGGCCGGTTTCGCTGGCGCACAACGGCAACATCACGAATGCGGAAAAACTCCGCAACGAACTCAAGCAGCGCGGTGCGGACTTCAAGGGCACCACCGACAGCGAAGTCATCGGCAAGCTCATCGCGTTCTCCTCATCACCGACGCTCCAAGGGGCAATCATGGATGCATTGCCGCGGCTCGAAGGGTCGTACTCGCTCGTCATCACGAGCAATGATGCTCTCTATGCTATCCGCGACCCGCACGGGTTCCGACCATTGTGCTTCGGCTACCGCGACAATGCCGTCATCGTGGCCTCGGAAAGCTGCGCGCTTGACGTGGTGAACGCCACCCTGAACCGCGAGATGAGCCCGGGCGAAATGATTGTCGTCGACAAGGACTCCTGGCAGACGGAAGCGCGCTACCGCAGCGAATGGATTGTGCCGAAAGAAATCACCAAACCCTCCTTATGCCTCTTCGAGCTCATCTATTTCGCCCGGCCCGACAGCATCATCAACGGCATCTCGGTCGCGGAAGTGCGCAGGAAACTGGGACAGCAATGCGCACGTGAGCATCCGGTCGAGGCAGACATCGTCGTTCCCGTGCTTGACTCGGGACTGTACGCCGCCCAGGGCTATGCCAAGCAGAGCGGCATCCCGCTCGAGCTCGCCTATGTTCGCAATCACTACGTGCATCGCACCTTCATCAATCCCAGCCAGCAGGAACGCGCCAAGCAGGTGAACCTCAAGCTCAACATCATCAAGACCTTGGTCAAAGGAAAGCGCGTCGTGGTCGTGGACGACAGCATCGTGCGCGGCAACACCGCATCGAGCAGGGTCGCGGAATTCAAGGCGTGCGGCGCAAAGGAAGTCCACATGCGCGTCAGCTGCCCGCCCACCCGGCACCCGTGCTTCTACGGCGTCGACTTCCCCACCAGCAAGGAACTCATTGCCGCAAACAAGACCATCAACCAAATCCAGGAACACATTCGCGCCGACAGCTTGGGCTACGTGAGCATGGATGGAGCCATCGAAGCCGCGAAAGGGGTTGCTTCGGGATACTGCACTGCCTGCTGGACCGGCAAATATCCGACGGCCCTCACGGACGCGAGCCAGGGGCTCACCGTGCAGAAATTCTACAACAACTGACGCTACCGTCGAGTAAGGAAAGATTTATATATGCATTTTCTCCCAAGCGAACTGTTTAAATAACGCCATCGGGTGAAGACATGACCATCATCGCATTCAATTTCACCAAAATCACTGCCGAGCGCAAGGACCAACGCCCGGGCAGCGTCAGCATCAAGAACAGCGTGAACATCAAGGACGTCCACAAGACCAAGATTGCGCTCGGGCCGGCCAGCCAAGAGGTGCTCCGCATCATGTTCGAGTTCACGAGCACCTACGACCCGAGTTACGGCAAAATCGCCTTCGAAGGCGATGTCCTTCACGTTGACAAGGCAGATAAGATTGAAAGCGCATTCAAGACGTGGCAAAAGGACAAGAAACTTCCCAAGGAAGAAGCCCGAGCCGCCATCAACCACATCCTCAGCAGATGCAATGTCGAGGCAATCATCCTGAGCCGCGAGCTCAACCTGCCGTCACCGATTGAGCTGCCACGCATCACGGCAAAGTAAGTTCTCCGGCTCTCCTGCTCCTATGGCCGAACCCATCAAGGAAATCAGACTGAAAGTAACCGAAGCCATCCAAGACGACGTCAATAAAGGCATCGTCAGGATTGACTCCGGATTCATGCACCGCATAGACGTACGGCCTGGCGACATCGTTGAAATCGAGGGCACGCGCAAGACCGTCGCGCTCGTTGACCGGGCGTATCCTTCTGACATCGGCCTTGACTTCATCCGCATGGACAACCTCGCGCGCAAGAACGCGCGCACGAGCATCGGCGAACAGGTGGCCGTCCGCAAGGCGGAAGTGAAGGAAGCCAAGAAAGTCATCATCGCTCCCGCGAAGGAAGGCATCGTCGTCAAGGCAAGCCCGAGCATCTTCAAGCAAGGGCTTCTCGGGAGAGCAGTCGTGAAGGGTGATATCATCTCGCTCGGCGGCACCCGACGGCGAAGAAACGCCATGACGGGCAGTCCCTTCTTTGACGAAGTCTTCCCGCTCCTCGACGAGGCCAGCACGATGGGTTTCGGATTTGCCGATTTGCGATTCATGGTCGTTGAAACAACGCCGAAACAACCCGTCATCATCACGGATGCCACGGAAATCGTGCTCAATCCTGAAGCGGTTGAAATCAAGGAAGAGGCCGTTCCCGACATCGCCTACGAAGACATCGGCGGCCTGCAGGACGAAATCAAGAAGGTGCGCGAGATGGTCGAGCTTCCGCTCCGCCACCCGGAAATCTTCGAACGGCTCGGCATCGAACCGCCGAAAGGAGTCCTGCTGCACGGTCCTCCGGGAACGGGCAAGACCTTGATGGCGAAAGCGGTCGCGAACGAAACCAACTCCCACTTCGTCCTCATCAACGGCCCGGAAATCATGTCCAAATACTATGGGCAGTCGGAAGAAAACCTCAGAAAGAAGTTCGAGGAAGCCGAAAAGAACGCTCCCAGCATCATCTTCATCGACGAAATCGACGCCATCGCCTCGAAGCGCGAGGAAACCCGCGGCGAAGTCGAACGGCGCGTTGTTGCGCAACTGCTTGCATTGATGGACGGCCTCAAGAGCCGCGGCAAGGTCGTCGTCATCGCGGCCACGAACGTGCCGAACATCCTCGACCCGGCATTGCGAAGACCGGGACGGTTCGACCGCGAAATCGAAATCGGCGTGCCGAACAAGGACGGACGGCTCAACATCCTCAAGATTCACACGCGCAACATGCCGCTGGCGAAGGACGTCAACCTCAAGGAAGTCGCGACCATCACGCACGGATTTGTCGGAGCCGACCTCGCCTCGCTGGCGAAAGAATCCGCGATGATTGTGCTCCGGCGCGTGCTGCCCGACCTGAAATACGACATGGAAGAGCAAATCCCGCAGGAAGTGCTCGAGAAACTCCAAATCACGAAGAAAGACTTCAAGGAAGCACTGAAGGTCGTACGGCCCTCGGCATTGCGCGAAGTGCTCGTCGAAGTGCCCAACATCCGCTGGGAGGACGTCGGCGGCCTGAAGAACGTCAAGCAGGAACTGCTCGAAGCCGTCGAATGGCCGCTCAAGCATCCGGAAGCGTTCAAGCGCCTCGGCGTCAAGCCCCCGAAAGGAATCATGCTCTATGGTCCTCCGGGAACGGGCAAGACCATGCTCGCGAAAGCCGTCGCAACCGAGAGTGAAGCCAACTTCATCTCGGTCAAGGGTCCTGAACTGCTGAGCAAGTGGGTCGGCGAATCCGAAAAGGCCGTGCGCGAAATCTTCAAGAAGGCGCGACAGGCGGCTCCGGCAATCATCTTCTTCGATGAACTCGACTCGTTGGCGCCGCGCCGGGGGGCATCGACGGACAGCCACGTCACCGAACGCGTCGTCAACCAGCTCCTCACGGAAATCGACGGGCTGGAATCATTGCACGACATCGTCATCATCGGGGCAACGAACCGCCCCGACATCATCGACACCGCATTGCTCCGTCCGGGACGCTTCGACAGAATCATCCTCACGCCGCCGCCGGACCGCGCGCAACGCATGGAAATCTTCAAGATTCACACCAAGGGCATGCCGCTGACCAAGGACGTCAAGCTCGAAGAACTGGCCGAGCGCACCGAAGGGTACGTCGGAGCCGACATCGAGAGCGTCTGCCGAGAATCAGCCATCATGGCGTTGCGCGAGAACATGAGCGCGAAAGAAATCCGGAAGGAACACCTGGACACCGCATTGAAGAAAGTGCGGCCTTCCGTGACCAAGGACATCGAGAAGATGTACCGTGACCTCCAGGAGCAGTTCACGCAGGCGCGCGCCAAGGAAATGCAGGAAGAGAAGCCCGTGTATTTCGGTTGATTTCTATGCCCAAGAAAGTCCGCGCGTCCCACATTCTTGTCAAGACGGAACAAGAGGCAAACGGCATTCTCTTTGACTTGAAGCGCGGCGCATCCTTTGAGGAAACCGCGAAGGTAAAATCCATCTGTCCCTCTGCCAAGAAGGGCGGCGATTTGGGCTGGTTCGGCAAGGGCATGATGGTCAAGGAGTTTGAAGACGCCGCGTTCTCGCTGCCCGTCAACGAGCTCTCGAAGCCCGTCAAGACGCGCTTCGGCTACCACATCATCAAGGTCACGGAAACGCAGTAGTCGTTAACCGTTCTCAGGCAGGTTTGTCGTATCGTTGCTTCGTTTATGTCGTTGCACCCTGGTGATGGTTGTCGTTCGTGCGTTATCGATTTTTTGAAGACGACGCTACAAAACTACCTGGGAAGAAGAGCCAAGGTACAAACGACGCCTCAAATCTGCCGGGGACGCGCCAACGACGATAGCGCAACCTTAATAAAGCCAACAACGTGCATTTCCTTCATGCCAAAGCCAGGTGACAAGGTCTCAGTAATCACCACCGATGAAACCATTCACGGCGTTCTCCTGCCGGAAGAAAAGGATTTCATCGTGCTCAAGCTCGAGTCCGGCTACAACATCGGCATTGACAAGAAACGCGTGCGCGAAGTCAAGGTCGTTGCCGCACACCAGGAGAAAACCGAGTCCGCGAAAACGGCCGCGCAGCGCAAGGGACTCCCCACCATCACGATTCTGCACACCGGCGGCACCATCGCGAGCAAGGTCGATTACGAGACCGGTGCGGTGACGAACCGCTTCACGCCCGAGGAGATTCTCGCGCTCTTTCCCGAACTCAAGGACATTGCGAACATCGACTCGCGCCTCGTGCGCAACATGGCGTCCGACGACATGCGGTTCGCGCACTACAACATCCTCGCGCACGAAGTCGCGAAGGAAGTCGCGAAAGGCGTCAAGGGCGTCATCATCACGCACGGCACGGACACGCTCCACTACTCATCCGCCGCACTTTCCTTTGCGCTCCGCAACCTCCCCATTCCCGTGCTTCTGGTGGGCGCGCAACGCTCCTCAGACCGCGGAAGCTCGGATGCGGGCATGAACCTCATTGCCGCGGCAACCTTCATCGCGCAAACGGACTTGGCGGGCGTCGGCGTGTGCATGCACGAAACCTCGAACGACAACACGTGCGTCGTGCTGCCGGGCACCAAGTGCCGGAAGCTCCACAGCTCGCGGAGAGACGCGTTCAAGCCCATCAACTCCGCGCCGTGGGCGCGCGTGGACCCGCAATCCAAGCGCATCAACTACTTCCGCACGGACTACCCGCGCAAGTCCGGCACGTTCGTCGTCAAGCCGTTCAAGGAAACGCTGCAAGTCGGCATCCTCTTCATCCACACGAACATGTATGCCGAACAATTCGCGTGCTACAAGGGCTGGAACGGGCTCGTGCTCGCGGGCACCGGCCTGGGGCACATCCCGATGAGCGAAATCGACGCGGAAACCAAGGAACACGCGAAGATTTTCAACGCCGTCAAGGACATCATCAAGTCAGGCACCGTCGTTGCGATGGCGACGCAGACGCTCTTCGGACAAGTGGACATGAACGTCTATGCGCCCGGCAGAAAGCTCCAGGAAGCAGGCGTCATCGGCAACCTCACGGATCTGCATCCCGAAACCGCGTTCATCAAGCTCGCCTGGCTCCTGAGCAATTATCCCAAGGACGAAGCCCAAGCGCTCTATACCACGAACATCGCGGGCGAGCTCAGCGAACGCATCGAGCCCGGCGCGTTCCTCTAAATCATGTATATCCTCGACCTCCTCAACAAAATCAAGTGGGACAAGAACGAGAGCCCCGCGGACTACACGTTCGCGTACGAGGACCGCGTGCTCCGCCAGCTCGTCGAGAAGAAGTACTCGGAAATCAAGCGCATCGAGCCCGCGTTCGTCGTTCTCGAGATGGCGGGCGAAGAAGTCGAGATTCCGCTCTCGCGCATCAAGGTCGTCAAGAAACAAGGAGCACTCATATGGCGGCGCTGAACTGGAAGGAATTGGGACTCAAGTGCGGGCTGGAAATCCACCAGCAACTGGAGGGATCGAAGCTGTTCTGCAACTGTCCCACGATGATTCGCGACGATCCCGCCCATTTCACGGTGCAGCGCAAGCTTCGCGCGGTCGCGGGCGAAACCGGCGATGTTGACGTCGCCGCAGCCCATGAGGTCGCGAAAGGCAAGCTCTTCACGTACGAAGGGTTCGAGGACACGACCTGCCTGCTCGAGCTCGATGAGACTCCCCCGCTCGACGTCAATGCGCACGCGTTCACCGCAGCACTCCAGGTCGCGCTCCTGCTCAAGGCCATGCCTGTCGACCAGGTTCACGTGATGCGCAAGACGATTGTGGATGGCAGCAACACCTCCGCATTCCAGCGCACGGCTCTGGTGGCGCGGCACGGCATTCTCACCACGGCCCACGGCACGGTCACCATCCCGAGCGTCAGTCTCGAGGAGGACGCGTGCAGAATCATCAAGAACTCGCCGACCGAAACGATTTATCGGCTCGACCGGCTTGGCATTCCGCTCATCGAAATCGCGACCGGTCCTGAAATCAAGGATCCCGACCATTGCAAGGAAGTCGCGGAGGCGCTCGGACTGCTCATCCGGAGCACCGGCAGGGCAAAACGCGGGCTCGGGACCATCCGGCAGGACGTCAACGTGAGCATCGCCGGCGGCACGCGCATCGAAATCAAGGGCGCGCAGGACCTCAAACTCCTCCCCACGCTCGTTGCGTACGAGGCCGTACGCCAGAAGACGCTCATCGAGCTCATGGGCGAACTCGGCAAGCGCGGAGCAGGGGAGATCCGCGCAGTCATCGACAACGTCACGCACATCTTCGCAAAAAGTGCAAGCGCCGTCATCAAGAATGCATTCAAGGACAAAGGAGTTGTTCTCGGCGCGCGCTTGCCGCACTTCGCAGGACTCATCGGCAAGGAAGTCCAGCCCGGCAGGCGCCTGGGCACCGAATTCTCCGACCGCGCGAAGGCAAACGCGGGCGTCGGCGGCATCTTCCATTCCGACGAGCTTCCCCAGTACGGCATCACGCAGGGTGAAGTTGAGGCGTTGAAGAAGGCACTCGCCTGCGGACCCCACGACGGGTTTGTGCTCGTGGCAGATGCGCCGGACAAGGCAGAACGCGCGCTCAAAGCCGTTATCGAGCGCGCCCGCGAGGCAGGCAAAGGCGTTCCGAAGGAAGTCCGCAAGGCAAACGACGACGGCACCACCACCTTCCTCCGCCCGATGCCCGGCGCCGCACGCATGTATCCGGAAACCGACGTGAAGCCCGTGCTGGTCCCGCAACTCCTCAAATCCATCGTGCTCCCCGAACTCATCGATGCAAAGACGATGCGGTATGAACAATGGGGAATCGGGCACGACCTTGCCGAGCTGGCCGCACGGTCCGAGAAGGCGCCTGTTTTCGAGGGATTGGTGAAGAAATATCCCGGCGTCAAGCCCGCATACCTCGCAGAAGTGTTTCTCACGGCCGCGCGTACCATCAAGCGTCAGTTTAACATCGACATTGCTCCGACGGACCGCGATTTTGAGACGCTCTTTGCGGCGCTCAACGAAAATAAGATTTCGAAGGAAAGCGTCCTCGACGTGCTCAAGGAAAACAAGCCCGTGAGTGCCGTGCTCGCACGATTCAGCGTCATGTCCGACCATGAACTCGAACAAGCGCTCCGCAAGATTATCGCAGAAAACAAAGGCATGCCCTTCAATGCCTTAATCGGGAAGGCGATGTCCACCCTCCGCGGGAAGGCCTCGGGACAAAAGATTGCCGAGCTCCTGAAGAAGCTTGCAGAATAAGCTGCTCGATGCCCGCCGCCACGGCGACAACGCCCTCATTCTTGTCCACGCGTTCAAGCGGTTGCAAGCGTTCCCGATAACTGCCGAGCTGCTGGAGAAAGCGGATGAGATTCTCCACCGTGATGCGTTTGACGCAGCAGCCATATCCCTCCTGGGCGAGCAGGAGCGCGTTGAGCTGCTGCTCAAACTGCTTCCGCACCGGCTCGGCGAGCACGGGCTTGCCGAGCATGATGGCCTCGCTGATGAGCGAATAGCCGCCGTTCGTGATGACCGCTTTGCACGTCGCGAGGTCGTGGAAAAATGCTTGTTCGTCAAACGTCTTGAAGGTGACGTGGGCGGTTCCTTTCCTGGAACCGAACCCGTAGACAATGAAGCGTTCCGGAAGCAAGCGCAGCAGCTCGAGGAGTTTCTTGTTCGAGCGCGACGTCTGGTACACCAGCACGTGCTTGCCGATGGTCGGCTGCAGGCGTTGGAGTTCCTTGCGGAGCAGCGGAGCAACGAGCGTCGTGCGCGCGGCAACCGGATGTCGTGAAAAAGAGGTAATGAAGTAGTGCCGCGCCGTGGGAATCAGGAGCGTGTTCGCAAACCGCGTCTTGAACGCCTCCCAACGATGCCGTCGGGAATGCCGTATCCACGCGCGATTGAGCAGGTGCTGGTTGTTGACGCTCAAGACGGGAATACCCAAGAAAATGCCGGTGTAACACGTAAAGGGCTCGTAATCGGTGATGATGATTGACGGCCGGAGCGTCAGCGCGAGCAGGAATGTTCGCAGGAATCCGTACACGAGCAAGGGCATGCGCACGAAGTTGTAGATGAACATGCCCAGGTTGCTGACGCGGTTGTTCCAATACACGATGTGGAATCCGAAGATGCGGTTGACGCGCGGGAAAAAACGACGCAAATAAAGATACGCCCTGCTCGAGCTCACGAGCGTCACCTGATGCCCGCGGAGCTGCTCGAGGATTGCCTTTGCGCGGGTGGCATGCCCCAACCCTTCACCCGCAACGCCGTACAGAATCCTGACCATCAGTCCCCCGCAAACGCCGTGATGAGCTGTGCCGCAAGCAACGGCTTGCGCGTCAGGATAAGGTGATGGGTGGGAAGCTCACGATGAACGACGTGGCGATGCTCCCTGAGGACGCGCGTGAGTGCCGGTTTGCGCAAAAGCACATCATCACGACCGGTCAGGACAAGAATGGGCTTCTCGACAGAAAAGTCCAGCTCGACTCCCAATGCGCGCTCGATGGCGCGCGCCAAGTCACGCAAGTGAATTCCCTTGAGCTCCCAGAATGGGCTCAGGACAGCGGGAACGAGACGCTCATGGGTGACCAGCTTGAGATGCCTGCGCTTAGGAACAATGGAGAGAACGCCGCGGATGGCGCGCGCGAGGGAGACAAGCCATTGGCTGCCGCGTGTCAAGGACCGCGAACTCGGGCTGATGAGCACGACGCCCTTCGCTTGCTTCGGGAATCGCTTGGCAAGCTCAAGTGCGACGGGAGCTCCGACCGACATGCCGACGGGAATGAACTCCCGCACGCGCTCGCGCACGAGGACCTCGGCGATGTCGCGCGTCACGGCCTCGAGCGAGAACTTCCCGAAGCCCGAGAGCCCGTGGTTCCGCAAATCGACCGCGATGTAGGAACGGTCTCCGACGTAGGGCGTGATGCGGGACCAGGCAGTGTGGTTGCTCCCGACACCGTGAATGAGCACGAGCGTCGGGTTCTTCGGCTTCCGGTTCACCTGGTAGTGAATGAGCGCGCCGTCAAACGTGGCTGCATAATCGGATGTCAGCATAACGCGCCCGAAGGGATTCGAACCCTCGACCTTGAGGTTAGGAACCTCACGCTCTATCCAGGCTGAGCTACAGGCGCACCTGCTCTTTGTCCGACAGAGGGTTTAAAAAACTTGTGCGGTTTCCGACGAGAGATGCGCATCAAACAGCAGCCCGAGGACTTCACGGTGGAAGAACTCTCACCGCAGCCGCTCGGAGCGGGCGAATACACGTGGTTCACCCTCAAAAAGCGGAATCTCGGCACGCTCGAGGCGTTGCACGCGCTCGCTGAGCGTTGGCACGTGCCCTTCAAGCGCTTCGGCTTCGCCGGGCTCAAGGACAAGCACGCGGTGACGACCCAAGTCTGCTCGTTCAAGGGCGTCGTGAAGGACTTCAAGGAACGCGACATGGAGATTCGTGTTGTGGGAACGTCAGACATTCCCGTCTCCCTGGGCAGCCACCGCGGCAACGCCTTCACGATCGTCGTGCGCGACCTCGAACAGGCACCGCAGCACAAACACGTCTTCATCAATTATTTCGGCGAACAGCGCTTCAGCACGAACAATGCCGCGATTGGCAAGGCAATCGTCAAAGGAGACTACGCAAAAGCCGTCGAACTTGCCATCGCGTCAGGAATGGCGCTGGAGCCTGGCTCACAGGGTCTTGCCGCGCTCAAGAAACTGCCGTTGAAGCTGTTGCGCCTGTTCGTCCACGCCTACCAAAGCAAGCTCTGGAACGAGGTGGTGCGCGAACATGAGCTCCACGGCGCCATCCCTGAAGAACTGCCGCTGGTAGGATTTGGTTCCGATACGTCTGACGAACTCGTGCAGGAACAGCTCAAGAACGAAGGCATCACGCCGCGCTCGTTTGTGCTCAAATCGTTTCCTGAATTGAGCGAGGAAGGAACCACACGCAACGTGCACGTGCACGTCACGGACTTGACCCTCGGACCGATACAGGACGACGAACTCAATGCAGGCCGCAAGAAAATCAAGGTGACCTTCACGCTGCCTCCCGGGAGTTACGCGACCGAAATCATCCGGCAACTGTTCAGTCAAGCTCCGCAAGAATCTGCTTAAACACGGCGTCCGCGCTCCCGGAACCATCGACCTTACGCACGATGCCGCGCGGTTTGTAATATTCTATCAACGGTTCCGTATCCTGATGATAGCGTTTGAGCCGCCGTTTCAGAATGGTGGGCTTGTCGTCTTCACGATGCACGAGCTTTGATCCGCACTTGTCACAAATGCCTTCCTTTTTGGGGCGAATGGTACTGCCGTAAACTGCGTGGCATTTCAGACAAATTCTGCGATTGGTTATTCGTTCAAGCGAGACTTTCTCGGAAACGTCAATGACGAGAACGGTATCGGGCTCATTCAGCATGTCGAGAAATTCTGCCTGGTCAGCATCGCGCGGATAGCCGTCAAGAATCCAGCCAGGTTCGGCATCAGGCTGTTCGAGACGTTTGCGAACAAGTTCATCGGTAATCCCGTCGGGAACGAGCTTGCCCGCATTAAGCGCTGAAGCGATTTTGTTGCCGATAACACTCTTCCGGGTGATTTCGTCACGAAGCAAGTCGCCGACGGAAATATGCGGGATATTCCACCTCGCAGCGATCCGCTCTGCCTGCACGCCTTTGCCTGACCCTTGCGGGCCGAGAATGACGAGTTTCATCCGAGATAGCCGAGTTCTTCCTTGCTCGTCTGGGTGCCTTTCCAGGAATCGCGCATCTTGCGCACGAACGTCACGAGCGGCTCCTTAAAAAGCTGCCATTCCTTGAACGCGTGCTTGATGAATTCGGCATCAGACTTGTCATCGTTGAGAAGCTCGGCTTCGGTGAGCGAACGCCAGAGTGCCGCGAGCTTCTGCGAGAGTTCGTACGCTTTTCGCTTTTCCGTGTCGCCGAAGAACGAGCATTCCATCATGCTCCGCACGCTGTTCGGGTCGGGCTGGCAGATGGTGTCCAGAATTCCTGCGCCGAACTCAATTCGGTCATGGATGCGATGCCGGATTTCGCGCAGGGCGTTCTCTTCAACCTCGATTGACGCAATCTCGAATTCACGGTCGAGTTCGTTGAAGGAGGGGAGGTTGTACTTCTTCCGTGCCTGCTCATACGCATCGCGAAGGGTCATACCGAGCGATGGCGAAGATTGCTATTTAAGGGTTATGGCGCGTCAGAGCGTCGGCACGCGCTGCGGGTCACGGATGAGCGCATCCACGAGCGAGGGGTCGGCGAGGAATCCCTCGCGCTTCAGCGAATCCACGAGATAGTACACTTCGGTGCTGCGCACGTCGAGCTCCGCGCGCAGATGCTCCACAAAATGCTCGAGCTCCTTCATCGTGCGAAACACGCATTCTGCGAGAAAGTCAAAACCGTTGTTGACCTTGTAAAGCGAGTTGACGAGCGGGTGTTTCACGAGATAGTCCTTCACGCCATCACGATCCCTTCCGCAGCGGAGGAGCACCTGCGCATGCGTCCCGAAACCGACGGCATCGAAGTTGATGAGGGAAATCGTCTTGACCACCACGTCCTGCTGGTACGCCGTCAGCTTGTCGAAGAGCGTGCTCACCGGAATGCCGGTGGCCCTGCTCAAGGCTGTGAGCCGGCAGCGCGCGTCCTGGCGGAAATGGGAGAGCACAATGAGGTCCTTTTTCGTGATTTCCATGGGTCTCCGGCGGTGAACGCCAGACGCTCTTGGCCAATCGTGCAGTATATACTTTCTCCTTATACCTTATATATTATCTTATAGCTATAAGAAAGCGAAATCATTTAATAGGGGAGCGCGCTCATTCCCGTCGATGAAGCGGAAAGTCATCAAGCTCGCGCAACAGACGCTCGTCGTCTCGCTGCCCGCCGCGTGGTGCAAAAGCAACGGCATCCGCAAAGGCGATGAGGTCGACTGCCAGGAAAAACGCGGAAGCATCATCTTCGCGTCGAGCTCCCGCCCGAGCGTCTCCGAGGCGCAGTTCGACGGAGATGCGCTCGGCATTCTCTCCAAGCGTGCGCTGTACGAACTCTATCACGCGGGCGTCGACAAGGTCACCGTGCGTGCCGCGCGAAAGCAGACGCTCCAGGTCGTCAACGACACGCTCAACCAGCTTCTCGGCTACCACGTCGTGGAGCGGCGCGGCGAACATCTCGTGATTGAGGATTTGGGCAAGAACGACCACGACCTCGACCTCCTCCTTCGAAGATTCCTGCTCCTCATCAAGACGCTTGTGCAGGAAGGCGTGACCGCACTCGAGCAGAAGAAGTACGACGACCTCGGCATCCCCTGGGAACGCGACACGGACGTGAACAAGCTCGCGCACCTCTGCATCAGGATTCTCTCAAAGAACGTGCATATTCCGACGGACCATGCCGCGCGGATGCATACGCTCATCTACCAAGGGGAGCAGCTCGCTGATGAATACAAGCTCGTCATGCGCGCACTCCAGGAAAACACGGCACAGATTCCGCGCGCACTCGACGCCGTGAGAAGCGCGGCACGCCTCTACGACGCCGCATACCAGTACGTGTTCCAGCGCAGCCGCATGAACGCCCAAGCGGTTGCCGCCGCGAACGACCACGCCCGGCGCGCACTCCAACAGCTCGGCTCGAACGTGGCGTTCGGCCATCTCGATTCTTTCGTGAAAAAAGCGGTGTCCATCCAGGAATTATTCTTGCACCAGATGCAGGATGTGCACCATGGACCTCCCTAACCCCTTCGGCAAATACCGGCTCGAGCGCGAGCTCGGCAAAGGCGCAACGAAGACCGTCTGGGAAGCGTTTGACACCGTCCAGGAACGCAAGGTCGCGCTCAAGGTCTACGCTCCTGAAAACCTCCAAACCTCACCCAATGCCCTGTTCTATCCTCCCGATATGCAGTCCATTGAGCATGGCGAAGCAGTGGCGCAAACGCGGGCAGGACATCATCCCCACATCGCCACCATCTACGATGCAGGCCAGCGCGACGGATGGTTCTTCATCGTCGAGGAACTCATCGAAGGCAGGACGCTCGCGGACGTCGTCGCGGGACTCCCTCAACGTCGATTGCGCGCGTACGCGCGGGACATCTGCAGCGGGCTGCGGCATCTCCACCGGCGAGGCATCGTGCACGGCGACCTCAAGCTCGAAAACATCATCGTCGATGCTGCCGGTGCGCACATCACGGATTTCGGCGCGGCCATGCTTCCCGCACGCCCGCCTGCAAGCCAAGGTTCCCTGCGCTATCGCGCACCAGAAATCATTGCAGGACAGAAGCTGACGCCTGCGAGCGATATGTGGCAGCTCGGCGTGCTCCTCTACCGCGCGGTCGCGGGAGCATTCCCCTTCAACACATCCGTCAGCGACTGGAGCGGTGCAACACCTGAACAGTTGCGGCACTATCGAGAAGAGCTCAAGCACGCCATCATGAACCAGCCGTTCACGCCGCTCAAAGGCGGCAACACGAACCTACGCGACGTCATCCACTCCTGCCTCCAGCAAGACCCGTCTCGACGCATGACGCCGCAGCAGGCCGCCTTGCGCCTCGGTCCCTTCGGCTGGTGGAAAGAACTGGCAATCGCAAGTGCGCTGAGCGTCGTTCTGGTGCCCGGCGTCTGGCTCGGGATGCGCCAGTATGCAGAAAAGACCGCCGACCCCGCGGACATCATCTTTACCGCATCGGAGCACGGTGCCGCATCACTCTACCGCGCAAACGCGAGCCTGCGCCCGGCAGAATCGCTCTCGGAAGGAGCATCCTTCGGGCTTACCGCGCACCCCTCGGGCAACGCATTCAGCTACGTCCGTGCATCCGTATCGGAACAGCAGCTACGGTTCCACACCGCTACGGACGAACGCGTGCTCTACACGGCAAAGCGCATCACGCAGCAGGCATGGTCTCCTGACGGCACCAAGCTTGCGGCGCTCGTGGAGACGGCAGACGATTACCTGCTCGTCATTCTCGGCAAGGATGGAACGCTCCTCAGCCAAGAGCGGGGACGCTATGAAAAAGACCTTGCCTGGCATCCGAGCGGCACCTATCTGACGGCACTTGCGAATAACGCGCTCTTTTGCCTCCAGCCCGGCCATTCACGCCGGGCAACCGAGTACCCTTCCGATATTATGACGTGCGCGTGGACGAGCCGCGGGCTCCTCGCCTATCGCCCTGACCCGGAACGCCCGCCCGGATTCATCGTGCGGTACGTGGGAAAGCAAGACGCCCCCGACAGGCACGAGCTCACGCTTATCTGGAACGAAACGTGGGGCAAGGCAAAGAAAATCGGCGAGCTGCGCGACAAGAGCGGCTACTGGTTCCTCAACGATGAACGGCTCACGGTCGAGCGCTGGGCAGACGCGCTCAATGCAACAATCATCAATGTTCCTGGAACGGCGCTTGCGGCAGCGGAGGGGAAAAATGCAGAGGACTGGTTCATTGTTGCAAAACGCGACGGGCTTCCGGAATTATTGCACGCGCAGGTTGCGGGCGAACGGGTGCGCTGGACGCCGTATCTCGGAGCACGCGCGTTGGAAGAACTCATTTACCTCTCCAAACGCTAACTGCACAGCTGCAGCGTCACCTGCAACGGCAACCCTGCAGTCGGCACAGGATTAGTTGACGCCTCAATCTCTCCGGAACAGTCCCCGCTCTCGAAATGGATGTCCTTGACCTTATCGGTTCCTGTGACCGAGAACGTGTAACTGCGCTTCCACGCACCCAGCGTTCCCGTGAGCATCTGCTCGAACGCATCGTGCACCGTTTCGCACGACGTTCTCCCGCCGCAATCAATGCGCGAGAAAATCGCACAGTCCTGGAGGAGTTCAGTGACCGTTGCGTCGCGACAAGCCGAAGTGGTGCCAAGCATCGCAGTCACCATGCTCGAAGCGAGCTGCGACTCCTTGAACTGCCGCTCCGTCTGGGATGCGGGCGCGCGGAGCACGAAGAGAATCGCGAAGAGCACGCCGAGCATGATGAGCACGACGATGATGGCGAGTCCGAGGATTTCCATTTGTGCTCTTTTCTTCGGGGAGAGCGCCGCCTGTTGGCCAGCGAACGGAAGGCCGGGCGAAAGCTCCGGTGTTGATCGACGCGTACGAACGACAAAACTGCCGGGGAACGGAGGAGCAGGGGACGCGGCGACCCTTGGCCGCAGCCAAGCTCCGAGCACCGAAGGTGCGAGGTTGGTGAGCGAGGCGCTCTCCCGGCGCGGCGAACGCGCGAACGTCCGAGCGTTACGCAAAGACCGTCACCTCGAGATAGCCAAAAGCGTAGTGATTCGTTTCCGGCAGATAGAGCAGCACGGGAATCTGCGCAACGCGTGACTCCTGCCGGTTCGGGTCTTCCTTGTCATAGATGACCACCTCATCGGCATCAGGGTATATCTTGTGCACGGATACCTTTGCATACTCAAACGTCTTGAAGTAATCCACTTGCACATTCTCGTTCGTGAGCAGTTCCGCGAACTTTCTTGCCTTGAGTTCATCGACGCAGTTCTCTCGCTGGACGCCGATGCGCGAGCACTCAAGTTCGGGCAGCGTGAGCGATTTCTGCGCAATCTGAATGACCTTGAGCTGCGCATTCTCCTCCATCTGGCGCTTCACCGAGGACTCCTGAAGCTTGAAGTAGAAGCTCGCGCCGAAGATGAGGAAAAAGAAAAATACTACGAGTACCGCGAGCGATTCAAACATCTTGACTTGTGCGCGTTTCATCAGTAAATCGTCGGGCAGCTCTGCCTGAGGAGTGCCTCGTTTTCTCCTGCGATGGATTGTGCGGCAACCGTAAGCGAGCCCAAGTCCGCGAGCGCGTCGACCTGTGCGGCCGCGCCTGAGCGCAGGACTTCCAGGTTCGTCGTGCTGTAGCCGCACCGGAGCAAATCGCCGTTGGCCTGAAGCACAATCGCGCGGTTCTCCATCACCTGCGCGACGTAGGACAGGCGCTTCACGGCCTCCTGCATGTTGCAGCGGTACATATTGTCATCATAGGCAAAAATGGTGGCGAACAGCCCCGCATCGCCGATGTAGCTCAGCGCGCCCGACTGCTCACAGTCGCCGGTGCGCTGCGGATAGCACTTGAAGAACGTCGCCTGGCTGCCGGACAGGTGCACGCCGGTGATGTCCGTGTCCTTGAACGACTCGTGGAACGTCGTGACGCTCGGCGTTGTTTCGAGGAAGACAAACTTCACCTGCTGGTAGTTCTCGTTCTTCACGCAACCCGCATCGGAACTGCAAATTTGGGAGGGCTCGATGAACTCCGCGTTGATTTTGTCGGGAAGCTCCTGCTGCAGTTGCGCCTTGAGTTGGAGCGACGGCGTGCTGGAGTCAGAGACAAAAAAATACTTGATGCGGTCGTTGGTGACGTACAGGAAGTTTCCCGCACGGAAGGGCACGTTCCACGGCAGCGTCCAGAACACGATGTCCTTGCCCTCAATGTGATTCGGGGAAAAGATGATTTTGTCGCGATAGTCGCGGCTCAGCGAGCCGACCCGAAACGCGCATGCGCATTCATCGCTGCACCCGAAGTCGATGCCCGTGCGCGGCAAATCAATGCGTTGTGCGCTTCCTTTGGACGATGCCGCACCCGTCGTGATGGCATCCAGCTCGTTGATGAGCGCGAGGGAAAGCTTCTCCTCGCTGACACTCCGCTGCTTTTGGATAATGCTGAAGAAGAACGCGAGTATCACCGCGCCCGCGATGATGATGAAAATCCAGTTGAACTGGACTTCAAGCATGCCGCGCTTCATTGCGCGAGCCATGGACTCACCAACGCCCGGTCGCCTTTGCCTTCGAGGCGGAGCGTGACCTTTCCTTCGAGAATCTTCGTACAGAACGCACCGTTCGCGGCCTCGACGTGGTCAAGAAGAATCGGCGTCTCGGCAAGCGGGATGAGGAAGACGTTCTGCGCATTGCCCTGCGCCGACTCGAAAACGAGCGGATGTTCGGTTTGGAACGTACCGAGGGCGGGATTATCCTTGCGACAGTCGGCCGCCTTCGCGTCCATGCCTGGACTGCAGAGCACGCAGAGTTCCTGGTAGCGCGTGGGGAGCGTCAGGTCAAGCTTCTTGACGCTTCCATAGTCGAGACTCACCCCTTTCACGGCATTGCGGAATTCGGTCTCGAAATTGACGAACGCGACTTGCTCGGAGCGCTGCGTGAATTGGCTGATGGCTTTGTAGCCGTAAAGCAGGATGAGGATGAAAATCGCGGCTGCGAGAATTAAGATGAATACCTGGCCGATGATTTGGGCACGTTTCTGGAGAGCACGCGACTCGCTGAAGGCTGCCCCGCGCCCGTCTCGCCGCGTCCCCTGCTCCTCCGTTCCCCGGCAGTTTTGTCGTTCGTACGCGTCGACCTTATGCGGGACCATCTCCGGCCTTGACGTGCGCTCTTCATGGCAGCCATCAGCCATTATCTCCTCCTCTTCCGCTTTTCCCCACGCACGAACGCTTCGAGCTCCGCTTCCAGCTCTGCCTTGTGCGTTGCGTAGTACGCTGCGGTGATGCGGAGCTTGCGGAAGAGCTCTTCCATCTCCTCCTTCGTGAGCTTGCCTCTTCTGAGGAGCCGGAGCTTGAGGAGCAATTCCTTGCGCTCCTTTGGTGAGAGTCCTGCGAGCGCGAGTTCGCGGAGCCGGTCGAGCGGGGTTTCCTCGCGCTCGAGCTGCTTGAGGAGCTTCGGGTGCTCGCGTTCCGCGAGTTCGCCCTTGATGAACGCATCGAGCTTGCCGAACGTCTTTGCGCTCACGTCTTCGGGACCGAGCTTCTTGAGGTCCGCGACCGAGAGCCAGTCCTCAAGATGAGGTGTTTCTGGCTGCTTCTTCTCAGGTGCCGGAGGTAAGGGCGGCGCTTCAGGCGCAAGGAACGGAATGCTCTTGCGGAACTGCCGCAGGCGGCGCTTCACTTCCTCGGGTTTCTTGCGATAGTAGAGATAGCCGAGCACGATAAGCAGCAGGAGCAACAGGAGGAGCAGCCACCAGAGCCATCCGAGACCGCTGCCGTCGGAAACCAAGGGGTTCTTGCCCAGGCGGAATTCTTCGAGATTCGTCAAGCCATCGCCGTCGGGGTCTGCATCGGCTGCGGCATCGCCCTCGCAGATGACATCGCCGAAGAAGAGGATTCTCCACGAGTCCGGAATCTCGTCGCCGCACGAGTGGCGCTGGCTTGCGCTGCAGCCGTACTCGTCAACGACTTCTCCGGATGGCGTTCCGGGACACTTGTCAAGCGCGTCAGGCACGCCGTCGCCGTCCTCATCGGCAATGGCTGCGCAGACGCCGTTCACGCACGAGGTGCCGTTGATGCAGTCCGCGCTGACCGTGCAGCTCTGTCCGACACCGCACTTTTGGGAACAGGCGCCGCCGCAGTCAATGTCGCTCTCGAGACCGTCAAGCTTGCCGTTCTTGCACGGATTGTCCGAGCAGATGCCCGCATCACAGTAGTTGCTCATGCAGTCTTCATTGATCGCGCACGTCTTGTTATTCGCGCATTGCGGACACTGGTTGCCGCCGCAGTCAATGTCGGTCTCGTTGCCGCCGTTGATTTTGTCCGTGCAGAGCGAGGGCTGGCAAATCTTGCTTGCGTTGCAGATGCGCGACATGCAATCTGAGTTGATGGCGCACTTCTTGTAATCGGCGCACTGGGGGCAGATTGCGCCGCAGTCGACATCGGTCTCATTACCCACGTCAAAGAGCTGGTTGAGGCATTGCGGCGGAATCTTGCTGAAATCGATGATGACGCCGTCGCTCGGGAGCTCGGTGCTCAGGAGCGATGCCTTGTTTTCGGCCTTGACGCGGAAGTAGTAGCTCGTGCCGTTCGTGAGATTCAATCCCGTGACCCACCAGGGCAGTCCGTCGAGAATGACGCTCGGCGTCCAGTTCTTGAGCACGACACTGGTCGCCTTTTCCTGGACAAGATAGTGATAGCGCGAGACATTGCTCTCATTGTCCGTGCCGTTCATCGCGATGCGGAGCTGATTCTTGAAGTACGAGTACTGCGGCCACTCAGGGTTGTTGCTCGTGTCGTCTGCATAGAGCATGTCCGGCGGAGTCGTATCAACGTAGAACGTGACATTGATAGTCTTCTGCTCGATGCCTGCTGCGGACGTGCCCGAACCGGTCGCGCACGTGACCGGGATGGAGTACGGTCCGGGTCCCGGGACCGTGATGAGCGTCGTGTGCGCCATCGCAGCCGTATCCGTGCTGCCGATGGGCAGGAGCGCGCCGTCCTGCTCATAATAGCAGAACGTGTCCTTGTTCGTTTCGACACCGAGAGGAACGGTGACATTGCCGACAAACGGCGGGACAATGCTCTTGACGGTGAGGCTCAAGTTGAGGTTCACGCTGAACGTCACGGAAGCACTTGCGGGACCCAGCCCTGCGAGATTCTTGCAGGCAATCTTATAGGTGTAGGACGCGGGCGCGGGAACCGTCACGTTGACCGCGTGGCCCTGCAGGCCGAGAATGCCGAACATCGGGAATACGCCTTCCATGAGGTCATAGTTGTTCGTAGTGTTGCTGTACTTACAGAAGGTGAGGTCATCCGTCTGCACTTTCAGCGTCGTCTGCAGCGGCATCTGGACAATCGGGTTGGGAATCGCGAAGGCCGTGACAATCTTGGGCGGGCTCGTGTCCACGGTAAGATAGAATGTGCTGCTTCCCGTGCCCGTGACCGGGTCGACGCAGCGCACATACACTTTATAGGGTGTGTTCTCCTTGGTGATTTCGTTAAACACGTTCTTCAGATGCACGAAGTCATTCGTGCTGTCAAAGGGCTGGAGCGCGGTGAACAAGCCGGGCGGCGGAACGGTCTGGCTGCTCCAGTAACGGCATTCCGCGACGCTGTCTGTCTCGACCGCGAACGGGAACGAGAACGTGCTGCTCACTCCGTACGGCGGGAGCTTGAGCGTGACGATGGGAGGGGCTGCGTTCACGACGAAGAGACTGCTGTTCGTCGCAGGCGAGAGCGGGTTACCTGCGTAGTCGGTGACGATGGGGCGGATGATTTTCTTGCCCTCCGTCAGCGTGAGCGTCGCGGTGTACGTGCGATTGTCGTTGCCCTTTGCAAAGAGCCCGGTAATATCATGAATTTCCGGCACGCTGATGGGTCCCGCGCTCGTGTTATAGATGACGTATTCAATGAGGGTGAAGTTCTGGACAATCACCGGCTCGCTGAAGTTGACCTTGAGTGTGGTCGAGCCCGTGCTCAGCACCGCGCTGTCGGTCGGCGTGTAGTTTGCAATCGGCGGCGTCGTGTCAACGACGGCAGGTACGCTCACCGGGGCGTCCATGTAGACGTTGTTCGTGTCACGTGCATTGGCGGAGAAAATATACTTCCCTTCGGCAAGCGATGTTCCCGACGGCACGGTGAGCGTGTACGCACCATTGAATCCTGACGCGGGCGACTTGTCAAGTTCCGTGACGTCCGTGCCCTGGACAAAGCCCGCAAACGTCTGATCCGCGGGTTCGTTGTAGGAAATAATGGTCACGGGCGTGTGCGAGTTAGTATAGTAGGTTCCGTTGACCTTCCTTCCGGGCGTGATGTTGAGCGTGAGCATCTTGGGACCCTGGCACGCGGTGCAGGCGAAGACGTTGAAGGTCTTGATGACTTCCAGGTTTTTGTTCGGGTCCTTGGAATAGTAGCGGAGCGTGTTCCAGCCGGGGCTCATGGTCAGGAGCGTCGTGTTGCCCTGCTTGAGCTCGAGGTCGTTGAAGTTGAGCTGGGTGAAATTCGTCGCGACAAAATTCGTGCACGGCGTTCCGCCTTGCGCGCCTGCGCAAAAGAACACGCCCCAGTTCACGTATTCGGGAATCTTGGAATCACACTGCTTGACGCAGAACTGGAGCTGCTGCGACGGCTGGACGAGATGCCCGAACTCCGTTGCGTTGCTCCGCTCCCAGAGCCGGACATCGAGATAGTCGTACTTGCCCGCGCTGCCCGTCGGGATGAGTGTCGTGAGCGCGGGGAAATAGTCGCGTTCGCAGACCGGGTCGTTCACGCCGCAGTCCGGCCAGTACGACGTGAGCGGAGTCGCGTCGGCATTCTTGTGACAACCGGGATTATTGTTGAGCGGCACGCTGGAATCGTATTGGCACACCTTGATGCCGCACGGGTCGGTGCTCGGGTTCGCGATGCTGTTGTCCGGATTGAGCTGGATTGCGCCCTGCGGAGAACTGCACTGCCCCGGGGTATAGTCCTTGCAGGTGACGGTGCTGCAGTCAGAAGCTTGCCCATTCGTATAGAAGCACTGATGCTCAGGTGTGCTCAGCGCGATTGCCTTCTGGGGCGTGCACTGGTCGAAAACATTGTTGTAGGAATTGTACGTGGGCGCGCCTGCCGTGCCTTGCTTGTCGCACCAGGCGCAGTTGTTGAAGCGCTTGTCAACGCAGACTCCTGAACCGACGTCCGAGAACGTGTCCACCCACTCGCAGGCGCCGAGACCGCAGTTGTTGCGCTCGCACGCGCCCTTGCTCTTGTAGTCATAGCAGTTGAGCCCTTGGTTGCAAATGTAGCATGTATCCACGCTCGTCTGGCTCCGATCCAGGAAGCAGTAGTTTTCGTTGCCAGCCGTTCCTTCGCACTGGTCAACCGTGGCACCGAGCCCGAAAATACCCTCGTTGGGGTCGCACGGACCGGGTGAGCGGCATGATGGCGTGAGCCCTTGCGCGACGCAGATGGTGCCCGCATCACAAGGAAGGATGATGCTCAGCTTGTTGTCGACATCGCACGCGGCAGCCTTGTTGAACTTCGTGAAGAAGACCGCGCTTACGGCGCTGTCGAAGTTCACGAATGCAGATGCGGCTGTTGCAGGATCGCCTGCGTAGCCATACGTCTGCAGGTACGTCTTGAATGAATTATAATACGCGCTGGAAATGCAGAAGCTCTCGAGACCGTACTGGTTCTCGCATTCCAGGTCGCCCGTATTCACGCTCTTTGTCGCCGGCGGACTGTCGCCCTGGATGCTGTACTTCGCGATGACCTTGTAGGTGTACGCCGTATTCCAGCGCAGCTCAGGACTGCCGTCGATGAAACTCGATGCGGGCCCGATGATGGCGACCTGCTGGAAGTTCGAGCAGCTCGTGCCCGTGCACCGGCTGATGACATACGCGTCCGCAACGCAGACCTGGTTCCAGGAGAGCTTGATGGCGCGCTTGCCTTTCACGGGAACAACGCTCAGGTTGCCAGGAGCAGGATTGAATGACGCGGAACCGCATGCGCCTGTCGTTACATTAGGAATCGCGGTGACTTCTCCGCATTTCGTACTGCAGCTCTTATTGAGCGCGATGTCGGTCGCGGTGGGAGCAACAAAGTCCGGGTATTCCGGCAGGCATTCGGAGGAAGGCAGATACGAATCGACCTGTGCGGTGGCCGCCTCCAGGTTGCAGCAGCAGCCCGAATCGGCCGTCACGGCAATCGCGGCAAGCGCGAACGCCAGCAGTACAATGAGTCCTATTCGCGGGAATGGTTTCATGAACTGGTTCCTGCAGGGATGCGGAACGTCAAACGGTCCGTCAAATCGGGATCAGTGAATTGGGAGTCGGAGGCCTCGACGACGATTTGCACCTCGCGATAACTGCTCGCATCTTCGTACGTGACCGTGTAGCTTGGTTGCAGCGGATTCTGCTGCCCGCCTGCGAACGCGCGGAACGTCACGGCATCCTCATCGGGGTCGTACGCGCGCACTTCGACATTGAATCCGGTGAATGAGCCGACGCAGTTCGACACGTCGCCCGACAGGTGCGTGCCGTCGAAGGAGATGACGCTGCCGTCGCAAAGCTTCCACGTCGCGATGGTGTCATTGGGAATCCACACGAGCGCGGGAGCACGGTTCTTGCGCGCAACTTGGAAAACATATTGGACGCCTCCGAGACTGGACGCAGGGTCAATAAATTGCAGGAGATCGTCGTGCAGGTATGCGTCATGCGAGGTCGAGACCTGCACCTGGTCAAGCACGAGCGATGTGGGGTCGAACGACAGGTTGGTGACCTCCTTATCCATGACGTAATGCGCAAGCTCGTGAATCGCCTTCATCCGCACCGGAAGCTCCGTCGCAAAGGAATCAACGTGCGTCTTGGTTCCGGAAACCTCGCTCGTGAGATTTGCCGGATAATAGAGCAGGAACGATGTTCCGCGCGTTCCGAACACCACCTGCAGGGAAGGCGTCCCGGTCTCGACGGAGAGTCCTTGCTTCTCAAACACGCTCCAATCGATGCAAGACTGCGTTTTGGCCAGGACCGCGGCTTCAAGTTCCTCCTGGAGCGAGTTCGTTCCTTCCAGTTGCAGCAGCTGATTTCTGCCGAAATAGCCTTGGAGATATTCCGGAATGAGCACGTCGTACGTACCGAGCGCGTTGGGCGTGTCGTTGTAGAGCATCGGGAACGTGGGCCAGGGATAGTCAGGAGTCTTTGCGAAGAAAAGCGTGCCGACGTTTCCTTCCGGCGGCAAGATGGCATAGGTCACCTTCGTGGTGCCGTCGAGCACGTAGTCCGTGCCGAGCACGAGCGGGTCGGGAGTGATGCCGCCCTGGCTCGTGTAGACGTGGCCTCCTTGCTTGCCGAGGATTTCAATGATGGAGCGTGCTGACAGGTCCAGGCACTGCGTCACGTACTCTTGGACCGGCTTCAGGAGCGCGGCCGTCCGTTGCTGGGTTTCCACGCGTTCTTCCCCTCTTTTGCTGCTCGCGGAGCGTGCCGCGTACAAAACGATGCCCACGATGATGAGCACCAACAAAACAACAATGATGATGAGCGTCAGCTGGCCACGGCGCATGTTACCCTGGCCGGAGTTTTGCCGTGAGGTCTCGCCACGCATTCGCGATGGGCGGGGTGGCAGTCTGGTAGACGTCCGTCACGATGCGCATTTCACCCGTGCTGTTCGTGCACGCGGCCTTGCCATCATATTTCTGGATGAGGTTGAAACAGGGATTGGGTCCGAGGTCGACGTTCGCGTAGCGCACGCCGATGTAATCCTTCGGCGGCAGCGCGGTGGAGAACTTGATGCCGGTCTCGTAGAACGCGAACAGCATATGGTCATCCGCGCGCGCGGCATAGAGCTTGTTGAACGTGTGCGTGTTGTCAAAGAAGGAAAAGTCATTGCCCACACCCGGATTGTTGAGCATGGCGGACACGAATTGTTTGAGCGCATTGAGCGGGTCCGCGATGAACTGGTCGAACCACTCGCTCACGGATGTTCCGCCGAGCGTGCCGGAGGGGATGGAAATGAGACTGTTCGTCTGCGGATTATACCAGAGTCCTGGTGCGCCGGAACACTCAGTGTACCCTGTTCCCGAGAGCGCGTTATCGCACGCCGTTGCCGCCTTGTTGACGCCCGTCGGGTTCGTCAGGAAGCTCTTGGCTGCATCATCGACCGGGTTGTTCAGACTGACTCCCCACGCGACTCCGTTCGGCGTTTCGAGCACGCAGAAGTTGTTCACACAGGGAACGCCCGTGCCGAGGATGGAACAGCTGGAGTCGCCGACATAATTTGCGACGCTCTGCGGAACGTTCAACGCCTTATCCGATTTGTCGCAGAAGAGCCGGTACGCGGTCGGCGATGTGGAGTCAATGTAGTCAAAGAGTTGGAGTGCAATATTTTTCGTGCGCGTGCTCCAAATGCCGTTTTCACACGCGTGGTCCTTGATATACTGGCCGTCGGCAATACATTGAGGATAGAACACGCCAGGTGTGGTGTCAAAGTACTTGTCGGGCTGGTCGTTGTTGATTCCTGTACCTGCCGTCGTGATGAGGCACTGGTCTTCGCGCGGGCAGTAGCCCTTGACTCCCCGGTCCCAGCTGTAGCGGAGCGTTCGGAGAATCCAGTTGCCGCCCTCGCAGCGGTAGCCCGAGTCCGTCGAGCCGAACGGATACTGGTAGCCCCCTGCTGCACCGAGTTGATCGTTCTGGCAGCCCTGGTGCACGCCCGAGCCTTGGAGGTTGGAATCGCCGGTCCAGCAGCTGGTCGTGTTGCAGCATTCCTCAAGGAGCGTTCCCGCGGGAGCAGTCCACGCGATGTTCTTGAGCTCGGTGCGGTTGGTCGGCGGCGAGTCAACCTTCCATTTGCCGGTGCTCGAGCAGAAGTATTCGCCGCTCGCGCTTGAGCCAGGGATGACGTCGCACGCTTCATGAGACGTGGGCGCAGCGGAACTCGGGGAGCTTCCTGAGCTCTGCAGACTGCAGAGGTCGTCCGCACTCAATGCCTGCACGTCGGCGTCGCTGAGCGCGTGGTCATAGATTTGCACCTCGTCCAGTGCTCCGCGGAAATTTCCCGACGGGATGACATAGCCGCCGATGTACAATGGTTGGCTGTTCTGCAAGCTTCCGCTGGCAAGCGTTGTTTGGGTTTTCACCAACACCCCGTCAATGTACAGTTTGAGCTGCTTTCCTTGGCGTTCTGCCGCAACGTGGTGCCACTGGTCTTGCCAGAATGAAGGACCGTAATTAGTGGAATCATTTTCTGTGATGGTGGCGGTGGTTCCCTGAGAAATGAGGTAAAAGCTCAACGCGCCTTGCATGTAATACAACTCGTAGCCGGAAGGTTGGCTGACGAGATAAACGCTGGGTGATATCTTATAGACAATGACGTAACCTCCATCGTACGACGAGTCAGCGACGGGCTTCATCCAGGCGCTGATGGTGAAATCATCGCCGGAGCCGAAGTCGAGGTTCGGGTTGTCGCTGATGTTCACCGAGGAACTGGTGCTCAGGGAAAACGCCTGTCCGGTATGGCCTGCGGAGTAACTCGCGACGCCGTTGAATTTGCCATCGTTGCCATCGACGCTGTCTTGAACGTTTCCTTCTGCCTTCCACCAACTCACGAGACCGTCGGGCGTGCAGGATTGTGCGGGAGCGGCGCTCACGGCTGCGTTGCAGCCCTGCAATGTTCCATTGAACGCGAGAATAGTTCCGTCCTCGACGGTGTTGCCGTTCGCGACGAACGTGCTGTCCCAGCACACGCCGATATCGCCGGGAGCCTCATACGTCTCATGCGCGTCGTCTGCCTCGGAACAGCATCGTTTCGCAAGCCACGCGAAGCCCGCCTTGGTGCAGGATTCCTCGTCCTTGGAATCAAGGTCTTTCGTGTAGATTCCGTCTGATGCACAGTAATACGTTCCGCCCGGCGTGAGAAGCGTCGTGCCCGTCGGCATGCTGTTGAGCATGCTGAGGCCGCCGTGCGAGCCCGCGCATTCCGTCGCGTTACGCTTGGTGCGATTGCAGGAGTAATAGTGAGGCAGATCAGAGATGTTGTTGATCCACGCGAGCGGGCGAGCGTCAAGCGTCGCGATATCGGTGGTGCTGCCACCGCATTCGTAGAATCCGCTGCCGTTGCTCACAACCGTGATGTCCGGACAGCCCGTGTCGACGGGCCGCAGGTCGGCAATATCGCCGGGAAGGTAATTGCTTGCCCACTTCCACTTACCGTCGGCAGTCTTGCCGCAGATGCCGACATCCTGGAGGTAGGTGCCGCAGCTTGCGGTATCCATGCCGGTTGCGGCTGCACCGCAGCACGTGCCGCCGTGGCCGTTCGGCCCGCCATAGGCAATCCAGTCGCCGCCTTGGTCAAGGCACGGCTTTGCCTGGATGAAGTCACAGGTTTTTTCCTTGTCCGCGTCGATGCAGGCGTACGCGTTGGCGGTGTCGGTTGATTGCGCAGTTATTTCCGTGTAGTCCGTGCTGCCGCCGAGCCACGTCATCACGTCGGAAGCCGTGTCACCGATGGTGACGGGGTACGCTGATTCCCAGTCACACTTGCCATCGTAGGTATTATCGGTGCAGGTGTAGAGATGATTATTGAGATTCGTCGTCTGCTGCACGCCATCTTGCGGCGTCGTGGTGGGCGTGTTCGCCGCGTCAAACCAGAGAAGCGTTGCGGCATTTCGATAGGAATTGTCAACCTTGAGCTGGGGGCTGCCGCTGAGGCCCGGGAGCAAGGAGGTCAGCGAACCCAAATCAACGGACTTGTCCCCCTCTGAGATGATTTTTCCGCTTCCCTGAGCTTTCGTGCCTGCAATGTCCCAGAAGGTCGCCGTAATGGTTCCCTTATTGATACCGGAATAGACCGCGCCACATTCGACAAACGTGATTTGATTGGCAGCGATGGGCGGGTCGAAGTTGACAAGCGGAGGGTACGTGTTATCACATCCCGAATCATAGACCGTTTGGCCGTTGTTCGTCACGAGTGCCTGCGTGGGTCCAAGATTGTTGTAGAAGCCATCGGTTGCCGTGAGCGATAATGACGAGAGGTAGTGTGTTCCACCCAGTCCCAGCCCGACCTTCATCTTACTCGATGAAGAGGTGGTGCTCGAACTGGTGTTCGTCTTCGTCACGGTTCCGTTGAAGATGCGCCAGTACGCCTCGCGGTTGCGCTGCAGCAACGGCTTCATCACGCCGAGCTGCTTTGCCTGGTCGTTGAGCCAGACGCCGGAGCTATTGTGCGTAATATCCGCGCCCACATACCAGAGCCCCCAGCTTTGGCCGTTCGGGTCGCGCCCGCAGACACGCACCTCATCAGCCATGCCTGAGAAATGCTTCGTGGGCACCAAGACGCTGTCGCCATATCCCCACTCCTGGTCTTCCTGCTGGACAACGCCGTCAATGAGCAATTGAATTCCGGTGGCAACCCACAAGCCGTGTTTGCCTGCATGCCAGTTCAGCGCATAGGCATCGAAAACGTACACTGGTGAAGGAACGGAAAAGACCGTTTGGTACGCCCAACAGTAGTTGTAGGTGTAGCCGTTCGTTTTGCCGAAGATACTCCAGTCAAAGTTGGCTCCCTGAGCCACGGACGCGAGAAATACTATAGTAAGTACTGTTAACAGACCTCTTTTTACCATGCTGGGCTGCGTCTATTAAAAAGGTTTATATATCTTCCTGTTCACGGGAAGCGAGATGGAAAAGAAGGTGATTATCGAAGGAGCATCCCTTTTGCTCGTCATTCTCGCAGTTCTGGGCATCTGGTACTTCGCACGAATGCCTGCCTCAGAACCCGCATCGCAAGCCACGATTCCTACCTTTGACGCATCGCTGGCAGCCAAGGGCTGTATCGATGAAGGCAAAGCCGTGGTTGACCTGCTCGCGGCAGTTGACGCGAAAGATGCCGCTCGCTGTCCTTCACTCTCACCGCACAACGCGTTTTGCAAGGCAGCGCTTGGTGTTGACGAATGCGCCGGACTCGCGCTCATGCAGGAACAAGCATCATGCGCAGCCATTCTCGCAAAGAAACCCGCCTCCTGTGAAAAGGATGAATTGTGTCACATTCTCGCCGGAGACACCTCCTGCTCGACCGGCACGGACCACGACTTCTGCATGGCCGCCGTTGCGCGAGATAGCAACAAGCTTACGGACCCTGCTGCGTGCGAGCAGATTGCGCAGAACATGCAGCAACGCATTACCTGCACCAGCCAGGCACAAAACGACGCCGAAGCTGCCGCCTGCTAGTGCAGCGCGGATGATGCTTCCGACGGATGCATCCCCAAGACGACAAAAAGCGCTTTCAAATCATCAGGATTTCTCATTCCCGCAGGTGAGGCCGCGAAGCTCGCGATGTGCAACGGCACCTTGAACTTTCTGCAGAGCGAAATGTTCTGCGTCATTCTCCCGAGGAGTTGTGCGCGCCGTTCGCCGTGCGTTTCCAGCAACGAGCGGAACGAGAATGCGACCGCCACCTGGTTCTTTGCGCAGAGCCGCGCGAGCACATGGTTCAGTCCTGACGCGCGCTGATGCAATGCGTCATGACGCGGACTCGATTCCAAATCAAAAAGGAGCGTCGGATGGCTGTGCTCCACGAGATGGACATCCTTGTCCGAACTCTTCACAAGCACGAATTTTGCCTTCTGCCGCGCGCGCTCCACGGCCAGGGGACCGGTGATGAGCGCATTGGTGATGGGAATCGGGGATGCCTGCCGGTAGAATGACGCAGGGTCGCTGTAGACAAACACGAGCTGCTTGATGCCCAGCGTCTGCGCACGGGCGATGAGCGCGGCCTCGTTGTGGTCGGGAAAGACGATGTCTTGCATACGGCCTTCGTCCGCCGATGGTTATTTAAACGTTTGTAGCGAGAAACGAGGAGGACGCCGCCTGTTGGCCAGCGAGCTGAAGGCCGGCTGAAGTCCCGCATCAGGTCGCTGCTACGACGTCCAATCTGCCGGAGAACGGCAAACGACGCAATGCAGCGACAGCGAGCGGGGCGTCCTCCAACACCATGCTTCAACGACTCCAAAAAATCATCGCGGCAGCAGGCATCGCGTCGCGCAGAAATGCAGAAACGCTCATCGAACAAGGGCGCGTCATGCTCAACGGCAAACAGGCAACTATTGGGCAGAGCGCCGACCCGGAAAAGGACGCCATTCTTGTCGACGGCAAGCCCGTCAAGCGCGAGCAGCACATCTACCTCATCCTCAACAAGCCGAAAAATGTCGTGACGACGCTCGCGGACGAGCTCGGACGCACGACGGTGCGCGACATCATCGACATTCCCGAACGCGTCTTTCCCGTCGGCAGACTTGACCGCAACGCGACAGGACTGGTGTTGCTGACAAACGATGGCGAGGTCGCGAACCGGATGATGCATCCCCGCTACGAGACCGCGAAAACGTACGTCGCAATGCTCTCGAGCCCCGTGACTCCTCAATTGCTCGAACGTCTCCGCAAGGGCGTCATGGTCGAGGACCGCAAGGTCGCGGTCGAGAATCCCGTCAAGGTGAACCTGAATACCGTTCAGATTTCCATCCACGAAGGCAGGAAGCACGTCGTCAAGAAACTCTTTGTCCAGCTGGGCACGCATGTCGACGCGCTGACGCGCACCGAACTCGGTCCCTTGCGGCTCGGCACCTTGAAACCCGGCGAGTCGCGGAAGCTCACGCCTGCGGAAGTCTCAAGCCTGCGTCGTGCCCTGCAGCTGGAGAAATAGCTGGCACGTCGTGCACGTTCCCGCCGTCGAGGGCTCACCACAACTGCCGCACGTCTTGAGTTGCGCAACGTTCTGGTATTTCTCGCGCAACTGCGGAAGTTGTTTGATGAAAAACGCAATGATGTTTTCGCGCACGTTCGGAACGGTTTTTTCATAGGTCGCGAAGAATTCGCGGAGCGAGGTGCGCAAGCTTCCCTTCACGCACGGGCACTTGCCGTAATGCACGACAAACCCGTGGAGCTTGCTGTACTTCTCGACGTCGTTTTCGCGAATGAAATACAGCGGCTTGATGCGCGGGATCAATCCTTCCTTTTTCGCGGATGCCGGACCGAGGCGCGCGTTCTGTTCCGGGCGGTGCTTGATGATGTTCATCATCACCGCTTGGGCTTCGTCGTCGAGATTGTGCCCCGTGACGACTTTGGTCGCGCCGAGCTCGCGCACCAGCTTGTTGATCAAGTGCCGTCGGGGAACGCCGCAAATCGTGCACGAGTGGACCTTGACGTTCTTTTCCTTGAAGGCGTCGCGCATGTAGCACACGCTCATGCCAAACGCCTTCCGGAATGCGAGCTCGTGGAGCTTGATGTTCCTGTCACTGCAGAACGCGCGCAAATTGATGAGATTCTGTTTCGTATAACAGCCGATGGCGGTATCGACGGTGACCGCCTCGAACGGAATGCCGAGCTTGTGGAACAGATGCAGCAGCACCGTCGAGTCCTTGCCTCCGGATGCGGCGATAACGAGTTTGTCCTGCGGTTCGACCAGGCGGTGTTCCGCAATCGTTTTCTGAACGATTTTCTCGAAGTTGGCGACGAATTTTTCGTCATCCGCGGTCCATTGCGGTTTCTCAATGACGTCAGGCAGCAGGCAAAGACTCACGCGACGCCTCCGACGAGCGGGCGCAACACCTGCAGCGTTGTTTCGTACTGGTTCAATTCCTTGAGCGTGTCGCCGACGACAACGGCCTTCGCGCCCACTTTTTCTGCGATGACGTCGATATCTTTTGCTTCAATGATCCTCAGTGCGATGCCGCACGCGTATTTCGGAAGCACGGTCAGCGTGCGTTTTTCCGGCACGAGCGCAACAATCGTGCATCCGCGCTTCATGAGCAGCAATGCCGCGTCTTCGGCGCGCTTGGAATCAATGAGCGCGAGCACCGTACCTTCGATGCCGACGGGAAGCCCGCCGGGGCCTGCGATGGTTTCCGTGAGCACATACAGTGCGCCGTGGATGATTTCCACCACGATTTCTTTATCAAATGTTTCAAGACTGACTTTGGCGCCGGTCTGCTGCTGCACGAACGCGCCAAGACCGCGCGCGATTTCGTTTGAGGATAACGTGAACTGCTTGTCGAGCCGCGAGCACGTGACGCGAAAGGTCTTGCCCTTGATGCCCGGCAGTACGGGCGTGACCGCATCCTGGAGCGATGCCAACGTTTTTCCTGCGTTGATTGCGGCGCTGTACGACGCGATTCCAAACACCTTGCTCAAGTCGGGCATCGCCGATGCGCGGACAAGAATTCTCCCGAAGCGGCGCTCGATATCCGCCGTGATGCCCTGGCTCTTGAGGCACGCGCGAATGTTGTCAACAAGCTTGTTTTCGAACATGCTGCGGTTCTTGCCCTTAATGCCGATTTCGGCGTAGCGGATGAGGATAGTGTGGTGCATGATAACTCGCTGGAGCTTGCCGTGCGCTCATGTCGCTGCTCGTCAGGCTCTTGCTTCCCCGGTAGTTTTGTCGTTGCGTTCGCAGCGACCAGTGGCCGGTTTGCAGAAGGTTCCTCACTCGCGCACCTTCAGGCAAGCTCCAGCGTGCAGGCGTTCCTTTTCTTCACAGCCAAAGCTTTATAAACCCTCCCCTTTCCCACCGACGTATGGTCGCACCACGACTGAGATCGCGAACTTTCACGCGCAGGAAGACGCGCACGCCCGGCGGCAGGCACGTCATTCACTATGCGCGGCGCAAGCCCGGACGGGCGGAATGCGCGTACTGCGGAGACTACCTGAAGGCAGTCCCGCGCGGACGTCCTTCCGAGCTCCGTGGCCTGCCGAAGTCCGCGAAACGCCCTGAACGACCGTTCGGCGGCGTGCTCTGCTCGAAGTGCATGCGCGCCCATTTCAGAAAAGCGGCACAGGCCATCTAAAGCTCCGGGAGTTTCGGCGACGGCTCCCTTTGAACACGGAGGAAAAAACATGTCATTGGAAATCGGAAGAGT
>DATILO010000106.1:0-12172 GCA_035476335.1 Binatia bacterium
GCATGCCTGCCGCCGTTGATGACGTTCATGAACGGAGCCGGAAGCCGATATTTTTTGTGACCGCACAAGCCTCCGAGATATTCATACGTAGGAACCTCAGAGGTAACGGCTGCCGCTTTCGCGACCGCGAGTGAGACGCCCATGATTGCGTTTGCTCCCAGGACCGACTTGTTGCCCGTGCCGTCCATCGCCATCATGAACTCATCAATTTCGCGCTGGTTTCTCACATCACGGCCGATGAGCGCGGAAGAAAGTTTCGTGATGTTTCTCACGGCCTTCTGCACGCCCAATCCCAGGTAGCGCTTGCCGCCGTCGCGCAGTTCCAACGCTTCGTAAATGCCTGTTGACGCTCCTGAAGGCACCATCTCGCGGCCGTACTTGCCCGACTTCGTGTGCACGTCAACCTCAACGGTAGGGTTGCCACGGCTATCGAGAACTTCTCGTGCAACGACGCGGGTGATTTCGAACATGCGGCCTCTTTTCCGTTGCTTAACGAAGGGCTGCTTTTAAGCATTCTGATTCGGAACATTTAAAAAGGCGACCCAGGGAAGTTTTTCTTATGCTCAAAAGCGACTGGTTCGATGAACTGGAACACATCAAGAACGTTGATCCGGACTTTTATCCTATGCTTGAAAAGCAATTCCGGATTGAGCGCAAGATTGTCAAGCTCTTTGCAGGGAAGAACAATCTTGACCATGAGCACGCCGAGCAAGTGCTGCGCGACGAAGGGCGCATCCTCCAGCAGCGCGTGTACACGCTTGAGCATCCCGTCACCATCAAACCAGGGATGCCAGGACTTGAAGAATTGACCTCACGCGCGGCAGACGCCATGCGCGATTTCTGCCTCCATCCGACACTCCATATCGCCTATCCCGTTTCTTCTTACATCGACCCGGACGTCGTCAAGATCTGGAGCGCGCCGGGCATCAGCACAGGCTATTGGCGATTCAAGAACGATATCGAGGCGCAGAAAATTCCGTTCACGCTGCTTCGCGCCTCATCGACGGAGACGCCCATCTACACACTCATCTTCACCTTTGGTTATGAGCTTGCGAGAAACCACACGCAACGCATCCAGCTCGCTTCAAAGAAATAAAAAAGAAAAGAAAACAATTACGCTTCTGCCTGCAGTTCCTTGATGCGTTCCTTCACGCCTTGCGCTTCCTTCTCGAGCTGCTCCTGGTAGTCCTTGAGCATCTCAATCTTCTCTTCCTTCGTCAGGAAGCGTCGCGGTTCACACGACTGTCCACAGCATTCTTGCACGTTTTCACCTCCGTCAGAATCCCAACACTTCCGGGACCAACACAACCGTGATTCTTCCGGGAACGATTTCCCGGTTGACGATGAGAATCTTGTTCACCGAACTTCCCGCGACGCCGTACGCCTTCTTCGCGCGCTCGCTTTCGAGCGGGAGCGAGTGCTCGTAGATGCGCTTCAGGCCGTCATTCGTGTCCTTGACGATTTTCTGCGTGCCGACCACCCAGACGACTTTTTCTGCGCCGTAGGCATAGGCAGGAAGCTGCGAGCCGGTGTTTGATGCGATGAGCAGATGGCCTTCTTGCGTCACCGCGTGGACACTGCCAATCGTGTAATCGGGAATGCAGCCGAGTTTCTTCTTTTCCTTCGGCGGCGTTTCCTTGTCGTACAGTTTTGAACGCGCGGACTTGTAGTGTCCGGACTCATTGATTTCTTTCGAAATTCCGAGCGTGTCAAGCGTCACCGACGTCATCGGCATGACTTCTGCTCCCTTCGGGATGAGCTTGAAGACGTGCGCTTTCGCGTCGCTGCCGTCTTTTGCGACAATGACGCTGAAGCCGTTCTTCTTCAGCGCTTCTGCCGTCTTGTTCACGGCTTCGTGGGATGCAATCGTATCGTAGGCCATATTTGTTCCTCCAAATTGTATATCGGATAACCGATACAACTATTTAAGCTTATCGGATGTCCGATATTGAGGAAGGAATGGGAAGATATAAGAATGTCGGTGTTCTCGTCAAGGATATGAGCGCCTGCGAGATGAAAGGATTTCTCAGCTTCATCGTGCTTCGCATGATTTCCAAGCAAGAGATGTCCGGCGACGCCATCAGGGATGAGTTGGAAAAACGCAAGGGCTGCCGGCCTTCCGCGGGCACCGTGTATCCTGTGTTGAAGGAGCTGAAGGAAAAAGGACTGATCAAGGAAGTCAAGGACGGCGGCAAGGAGAAGAAATACCACATCACTGAATCAGGACAGAAAGAAGTCAAGGCCGCCATCAAGAAGTTCATTGCGTTATTCTCGGATTTGAAGGACGAGTTTAGCCGTTGCTGTTAGCATAACCTTTATAAACCCCCTCAGAACCTATCGACGTAGGGGTATTCACCATGCAAGGACTCAAGGAAACCAACAGCAAGTTCATCAAGGTGCGCTGTCCGAAGTGCAAGAACGAACAAATCATCTTCGGCAAGGCATCGACGCGCGTCAAGTGCCTCATCTGCCAGAAGATTGTCGCCGAGCCTACCTCGGGGAAGAGCCGCGTCAAGGCCCGCGTGCTTGAGGTCCTGGAATAAATGCTTCTCAAGAAGGAAGGCTATCCTGAACCTGAGGAACTCGTCCTCTGCACGGTCACGAACGTCCAGTTCCACAGCGTCTTCTGCAAGTTGGATGAGTACGACAAGCCCGGCATGATTCACATTTCTGAAATCGCTCCTGGCAGAATCAAGAACATCCGCGAATTTGTCCAGGAAGGCAAGAAAGTCGTCTGTAAGATTCTCCAAATCAACAAGGAACGCGGCCACATCGACCTGTCTCTCCGACGCGTGAATGAAGGACAGAAGCGGACGAAGCTCAACGAGATCAAGCAGGAGCAGTTTGCCGAGAAAATCGTCGAGGGCGTCGCGAAGTTCAAGAAAATGGACCCAAAGCTCGTGTACATGAAAGTCCGGCAGCCCATTTTCGCCAAGTATCCTGGCTTGTATCCTGCGTTTGAGGCGGCTTCGCGCGGTGAAGAGGATTTGGCAACGCTCGGCATTGACGCTGCTTTGGCAAAGGACCTCACCGACGCCGTCAAGAGCAAAATCAAGCCGCCCGAAATCGAAGTCATCGGCGACATCACGATTACGTCAACGGCTCCCAACGGCATTGACATCATCCGGAACGCGCTACATGAGACGACGCAAGTCAAGGGCGACTTGAGCATCCGGTACACCGGAGCAGGCACGTTCCACGTCGTGGTGAAGTCAGACGACTTCAAGAAGGCGGAGAAAGTGATGAAGGAAGCCGTCGACAGGACGCTCGCGTATGCCGAGAAGAACAAGGCAACGGCTGAATTCAAGCGGCAAGAATAATTCTACGGCAGCCAGCTCGCATCCCGATAGGCAGCAATCCGGTCATGACAGTCGGCGATGTCCAGCTCGCTCTTGAGGTATTTGTCGCACTTCTGCGGGTCGTGGGCGATGAGCGCGCTTGAGACGGCGCACGTCCGCAACGCGGCTCCCTCTTCCTGCGTGCAGCCGAAATCAATCATGCTGTCGCGCACCTGGAGTGCGCATTCTTTCCGGCCCATGACGTGATTGTTCTCATCGCGGGGCGTCGTCAGGTCGTTTATTTCCGCACAGGCAAGGATGTTGTTGTTCGTCTGCGCCACGCTGAAAATGCATTTCGCCGATGCCAGCGGGTCCTTGATAAGATTCGTGCAGACATACGGCTTGTCCTGACTCTTCGCGAATTCGAGATAGCAGTCGTTCTTGACGCTCATGATTTGTTTCGCTTCCGCTTCCCCGCCGTCAAGATTGTAGGTCTCGGGGACGGTGATGGCGTCGCAGTAGTCGATGACTCCCTGCTCCCCGACCGCGTGGCTGCGGAGGCAGTGGGCCTGTTCAAGCCCGTATTCTTTCTGGCACTGCGCTATGACCGTCCGAGAATCACTATCTGCTCCGAAGAATGCGTCCATGATGTCGCTGTCGTTCGCGCAGCCCGCAAGCAGCAGGAGCGCGCAGAACACCATCACCACTTTCATGGACGCGGGAAACGCAACGACGTTTAAAAACATTCCGTCGACAATACGCAACCCTTTTAAATGATGAGCGCCTCTGTTTTCCCATGAAAAGAATCCTGTTCTGTCCCAAGGACGGCACGTTTACGCTCAAGGAACGCTGCCCGACGTGCGACTCTCCGACGTCGGTGACGCAGCCGCCGAAGTACTCAGTGGATGACCAGTATGCCGCCTACCGGCGGCAGGCAAAGGAAAAGCACCGCAAGGAGGCCGGATGGCTGTAATGTGGAGCGTCACCAAGCTCGGTCCGGTACCGAAGCTCAAGAACCCGATTCTCATTGAAGGACTGCCCGGCATCGGAAATGTCGGCAAGGTTGCAACGGACTTCATCATCGATAAGGTCAATGCGAAATGCATCTACGAATTCAATGGCACGAGCATCCCGCATTCCGTGTTTGTCAATGAAAAGAATCTGGTTGAACTGCCGAAAATCGAGTTGTACGTGAAACAGCACCCGCACCGCGACATTCTCTTTTTGGCAGGCGACGTGCAGCCGATTACGGAAGAGGCGTGTTATGATTTTTGCGAAAAGGTTCTGGAGATTTGCGGCGCGCTCGGCTGCAAGGACATCATCGCTTTAGGCGGCATCGGATTGAAACAGATTCCGAAACAGCCCAAGCTGTATTGTACGGGAACGGATAACGCGACCGTGAAGGACTTCGTGAAGCAGACGGGCGTGAGCAGCAGAATCTATGGCATCGTGGGCCCGATTGTGGGCGTTTCTGGTGTTTTGGTTGGTCTGGCGGGCAAGCAAAAGAAGCGCGCGATTGCGCTGCTCGCGGAGACGTACGGACACCCGATGTATTTGGGCGTCAAAGGCGCGCGTGAGTTGCTGAAAGTGCTGAACAAGTATCTCAAGCTCAAGCTCGATTTGAAGCAGCTTGATGCCGAGATTGAAGAACTCGAAGAAGAGATGATGACGCGCGGTCCCGAAAAGCTGCCGAAGATGCGCCGCGGCGCGCTCGGCGAGACGAGCTATATTGGATGATTCTAGGCCGCTTGTCGTTGCGTTCCTTGCATTTCTTCCCCGGCCGCTTTGAGGCGTCGTCTTCGAAAGAATCGCGAACGCACGAACGACAAAACTGCCTGGGAACGGAAGAGCAGGGGACGCGGGCAGCGACGCCGCAAACGTTAAAAAGTAGCATCTATTTCCCGCGCGCGTGAAGCTCAAGTTTGCCATCGTGACGCTTGCCGTCGGTATTCCTGCCTTCTTCCTCGGACCGGTCTTCTGGCCTCCGGAACTGCATCCGGTCGGACTGCAGATGCTTGGTTTTGCCGTCCTTTCTGGCATTGAATCGCTCCTGTTTGGGTTCGGCATTGCCTTCCTCGCATTCGGCTACCCGCTCCTGTGCAGGACGTCAGGAAGAAAACACCTTCTTCCCGTATTCCTGTCCGTCAGCTGGCTGCTCGTCTCCTGGTGGCCGCACGACAGCATCCACGCCCACAACGGCATGAACCTCAACGGTTTGCTGGCGATTGATTACGGATTCCACCTCACGCTCATCCTCGCCGCGCTGATACTCGCGCACCACGTCTACGGCATCATCCGCCACGGCGCCGGCAGCAAGGACGACGACGTCAAGAAAGGCGGCTACGAAGTCTGGACATGATACGCGTTGACCTTGAGCCGCAGCATGACCGCGTCAGTTACGGCCTCGACCTGCTTGAGCACCGTGTCGAGGGGCTCGTGAAGCCTGTTCAGCGGCTCTATATCGTCGCGACCTGCTTCAATGAGCACTGGTATGTCGAGCCCAAGCTCCGCTCCTACGTCAAGGGCTCCACCGCGCAGCAGCAACACTTCAGCGCGAGAAGCACCGAACTGATTGTCGGCAATTATCTCATTCTCGGGCTCGACGACGAGGAAGCCATCGACTGCCGCGTCATCGAAGCGGTCGTGCACGGGTTCGATATCAAGAAAGAAATAGAAATAAGAAAATATTAAGGCCAGATTGCGAGAACCCAGGCCATGAAGAAGATGCCGACGAGCCAGTACGCCGCATTGATGGCGAACAGCTTCCACGACTTGCCTTCCCACAGGACCGAGCCGACCTGAATCGTTGCGACAAAGCCGAGCCAGATCCAGAACGCGATTTGGCAGGCGCCTGCGAGGCTCGTGACGCTCAGGAGCTTCACGAAGTGCGCAAGCACGTACGCCATGATGAACGCAGAAACAATCATGATGACATAGCTCTTCGTCATCGTGCCCTTGGGCGGCTTCTTCTTCGGGTCGAAGCGCATTTCCTTCATCCATATCTTCCCGAACAGGGGACCGTACCACAAGAATCCGAGCACCATCTGAATGATGGTTGCGACAAGAATTGCCCAAATGTTGACATCTACCATGAAATCACCTCTTGGTTACTGCATAAAATAAAGAGTAAAATAAAAAGATTACGGTTGCTGCGAGTTCCGGTAGCGCAAGTAGCCGTACAACGAGAGGAGGAACACTCCCAACGCGATGAGCCACCAGTACCAGCTCGAGTTGCTTTCGCCCGCGACGTTGCCGGTGATTTCATTGCTACCGACATCCGCGACCGCGTCTCCCGTAGGCCCTTCCAAGCTCGTGTCCGTCGTGTCCGCTGCCGGTGCTTCCGGAGCAGGCTCTTCCTCAGGAACGTCCGGGAAGATCAACGGTGCAGGAGGCGTCGGTGTAACCGTCGGGGGAGGAGTTGAACTGCCTCCACCACCGCCTCCGCCGCCACCGCCTCCACTGGGAGCGGGTGCTGCGTTGACGGTGACCGTTCGCGTCTTAGTTGCTTCGTTGCCCGCGTCGTCGCTGACCGTGTAGGTCACCAAGTAGGTACCCGCAACGCTCGTGTCGACTTCGCCGGAAATCGCGATGAATTCCGAGAGGTCGCCATCCGTATCGTCAGTCGCGCTTGCACCCTCTTCAGAGTAGGTGTCGCCGACCGTCAGGGTTGTCGGGTTATCACCATTCAAGGTGATAACCGGTGCGACGCCGTCACTTGAGATGCCCTCGAGCGACTGCAGTTCGTTGCCCGCACTGTCGTGCGTGCTTGCGCCGTCGCCTGAGTTCAAGTACGCATAGGCAGGCGTGCTGCTTGCCAAACCATCCTCAGTGACGCTGAGCAGGAGGATGGTGTCGTTCGCGACGTCACCAGTGCCGATGCTGCCACCAGTGTAACCCTCGACGCTCCATCCGTCCCAGCCCGCTTCAAGGAGTGAGTCGTCAATGTTCTCGTCGAACGTCAGTTCGAGCGCGTCGAGCAGACCGTTTCCGTCCGTGTCCTGCGTCACTGCACTGACCAACGTCGGAAGCTGATTGTCAATGAAGACCGTATTTCCGGATGCCGCGCTTGCCGCGTTGTTGTAGTTGTCCTTCGCCGTGACGGTGAACGCGAGGTCTTCGCCGTTCACGTCACCCGGATCGATATCGTAGCAGGCAGACCAGATGCCGTCGTCGGCCGAATTGTCACAACCCGTTCCTGCATCATTCATCGGAATTGCAGAGTCGTCAATAACGTTGCCAACTGCGGAGAAGTCAACAGTGGCCGAGGCCACGTCGCTGTTGTCGTCTCCCGTGGCTGAGTTGTCCCAGGTGACTTTGAGTTCATCCTCAGGGTTGCCCTTTGCGTTGCCATTGATATCATTGTTGATGGTGACTTCGATGTTTTCCGAAGTGATGGTCGGAGGCGTTATGTCGGCCTGGACATCAACTTCACGGGATGCATATCCTGTGTTGCCGTTAGAGTCGGTCGCATTATACGTGACAAAATAGGTGCCAGCAATAGATGTGTCCACAGTGGACGCGTCTGCAAGAACTGCGACTGAATCATCAACCAGGTCGTCAGCTGTTGCCCCTGCATCACTATATGCACCGCTTCCTGCCTGAACTGTTACTGGGTTGCTACCCAACACCGCAATATCAGGTGCAGTAAGATCAGTTACGGTTACTGACTGAGTCGCAGTTGAAACGTGGCCTGAAGAGTCGGTCGCATTCCAAGTTACAATGGTAGTGCCAACCGGAAAGCTTGCAGGCGCATCGTTGCCAACAACAGGCGAAGGGTCAGTATCATCGCTGACAATAGGCGTTCCAAGGTCTGCAATCGTAGTTGTCGGACCTGTCGCCTCCGTAGTAATATTGGGCGGTGCAGTAATGGACGGTGCGTTCGCGTCCTGAACAGTTATTGTGAAGTTACCTGACGCAGTATTGGCATGGCTATCCGTTGCAGAGCAAGAAACAAGTGTCTCTCCAATCGGGAAAGTTTCGTCTGAACTGGGGTCGCAAGTAACAGAAACGCTGACATCCACCGCGTCGGTTGCGCTCGTTGAGAATGTAACCGTTGCGCCGCTGGAGTCCGTTGCAGATTCAATAATGTCTGAAGGAAGGCTCAGTGAAGGAGCCGTTGTGTCAACGACGTTAACGTCAAAGAGCTTGCTGCCCGCATTTCCATTTGAGTCGGTTGCGCTGCAATTGACGCTTGTAATGCCAAATGCGAACGTCGAGCCGGAGGCAGGGGCACAGGAAACCGAAACACTGCCATCGACAAGGTCAATTGCTGAGGCGCCGTATGTAAGGTCCGCGCCACTGCTATTGGTCGCTTCAAGCACCGTATCGTTCGGCGTTGTAATCGCGGGAGCAGTCGTGTCCACAACAGTCACGAAGAACTTCGTGGCCGCGCTGTTGCCTGAGCTGTCTGTTGCAGTGCATGTGACCATAGTGGTCCCGAGCGAGAATGTTGAATCTGATGCGAGAACGCAATCAACCGCGACCGCGCCGTCGATATCATCATTTGCCGTCGGGTTCGTGTAGCTGACAGCCGCGCCTGAGGAAGACGTCGCTTCCACACCAGTAATATTAGCGGGCGTGCCTGAAATGACCGGAGGAGTCGTGTCTCCCGCGACTTCCGTCAGCGTGCCGAAGTTTGTTGAAGCCGTGACGCCTGCAATCGAGGCGGTTCCGGTGTTGAGGATGTTGCCGCTCGCCAGGGGAGATGCGGAGGTGGGCCGCACTTTGATGCCCTGGAAGGTCGCGTTGTTCTTGACGCTTCCCGTGTCTGCGGAGGTAATGGTGAACGTGATTTGGGAGGAGGTGACGTTTGCAGCGATTGCGGTGTTGGTGGGGACGCCGTTGATGTTGCTGCCGGAACCTCCCGTCTTGACAATCAAGACCGTAACCGCGCTGCCCGAGTCAAATTCAAATCCCGAGGGCGCGTTCAGCACAATCGTGCCTGTTCCGATTTGGGCCGGTCCGACTTCAGAAATCTTAGGTCCCGTGAGTGAAGTGTACGTTCCGCCAACGGTGCTGGACGAGATAGCGCTTCCGCCCGTTGCGGGAATAATAATGGCAACAGGAACCGCAGTGACCCCTGCTGCACACAACATCAGAAATACCAATGCACTCAGAATAACGCTTCGCGAGTTTGTTTTCATTACTACCATTCCCCCGTTCCCTAGAAGTAGGCACTCGCTTAAGAAATCTGTTGTCCCCCTGGGAGGGGACAGAAGCGCCTATTTTATATACCTCTTCGTCGTGCTCAGCAGTATGCAGCGCCAGCGCTTCCGGGATTTGGGCTTCACACAAGGAGAAGAAAAGGTCTACATCGCGCTCCTGAAGCTCGGTTCCGTGACCTCAGGACGGCTTGCGAGCGAGTCCGGCGTCTCGCGCTCTAAATTATATGAAGTCCTCGAAAAGCTCGTGAAGAAGGGGCTCGTGAGCCGCATCACGCGCAACCGTGTCACGCACTTTTCTCCCGCGCCTCCGGTCAGGATTCTCGACTACCTTCAGGAACGCGAGGAAGGGATGCGCCAGCAGCGCGCCGCGTTCGAGAAAGCGCTTCCTTCCTTCGAGCGCCTCATCGGTCAAGCTCCCTTGCACGTGCCGGTCGAATTCTTCGAAGGAGCCGAAGGCATCCGCACGATGCGCGAGACGCTCCTCAGCAATACCAAGCCTGGCGACATTCTCTATTTCTTCGGAAAGTCCGCGACCGGCCACAAGCACATGTTCGGCTACTGGGATGAATTCACCGAACGACGCGTCAAGAAGAAAGTGTGGTCGTACGACATCTATAATCAGGACGCGCGCGAGTGGGCGGAAAAAAGAAAAGACGCGCCGTACACCAAAATCCGTTACTTTCCGACGGCAGGAGAAACGCCCGCCTGGGTGGGCATCTGGGGCGACACCGTCGTCATCACGACGCGCAAGGACAAGCAGCTCTCCCTTGCCTTGCACGACAAGAACGTCGCGCAGAGCTTCAAGACGTACTTTGATTTGCTCTGGAACATTGCCGTCGAGAAACTTCCGGTCTAAACCGGAAAGTTTCCGGATTTTCTTAGGACATGCATTAAAAGAATAGACGTCCTGTTCAGTGCATGAATCTTGTAAGTCAAACGGATTCGTTCGCTGAGCGTTACGAGCATTGCGAGCTGCACGAACAGGAGTGGATTGACAAGATGAGACGGCAACTGGCAGAAAATCTCGACGTGGGCAAACCCTTGCACTACGACTGGTTTCGCGAGAAGAAGTTAAAAGGTAAAAGACTTTACTTTATCATTAACCGACAGACGCAGAAAGTGCTCTTCGTGGCTTTTAGCGATAAGAAAGAACAACAAGCTACCATTTCACACGTTTTTTCACAACGTGATATTTACCTGTCTTTGGTTCGATAGTGCGCGTGACTTCGTAAATGCGGCCTGCCTTGATATCTTCCAAGCTTTCTTCAAGCTGGGTGATAAGGTCGTCAGCGAACGTCTTCTTTTTTGTCTGAATGGTTTCCGCCTTCATGAATACCTCAAGGCATTTGAACTTTTTAAAGATATCGCACCCAAAACCGGAAGAAATTACTTGAACTCGACTTTTCGCGCGCGCCAGGCGTCGCCGGCGATGTGGATTTTGTTGCAGGTCTTGCACTGGTAGCGCAAGTCGACCTTTTTGGACGTCTTTCTGCCGAAGAGGCGTCTGCGGCCGACGGGCGGCATCGAATATCGTCCGTGGTTGCCGTAGCCGGACTTGTGGCGCGCTTGCGCTCGTTTACCCCATGACTGCGGGTGAGCCGTACCCATCGTTCGGCTCTTTGCCTGCTCGACCTTGTGCTCGGTGTGCTTCTTGCACGTCGGGCAATAGGTGGTTCGAGTCTTCGGGATGACAACCATAGACGAGAAGGTCAGGAGGGGGTTTATAAAGGTTATGGTAGGACTTCGACTGCCGCGCCCTGCTCAATCCAGATGTCCGCGATTTCCGACGGGATGAGCGCCGTGTCATTGATGGCGAAGGGACCGTACGGCTCCAGATGCGCATCAACGACCTGCGGAACCTGCTGGAGGAATCGTAATGTTCGGTGGGATTTTGCTGGCGACGACTCCAAACTGCCGGGGACGCTTGGAGCGGGGTGCGACGGTGCAGGAGTAAATGACGACGCCGACGTGAATCCGGGGCTCAGCTGCGGCTCGCGCAATGCGATGACGTTGCCGTAAATGCCGTGGCGGAACAAGTCAAGCGTGCTCACCAGTTGGTCGAACAACGCGCGTTCCGCAGGGAGAAGATTCGTGGTGTCGACAATGTTTGCGTTCGTGCGGCTGCGGTTCAGCGCCATGTCAAGCACTTTCTTTTCCCGGCGCTCGTAAAGGTCCTTGACCAAACGGCGGATGTTCTGCAGTTCTGAATGCAAACGATCCCGCTCACTGATGCTGAAGAGGTCGTTCTTCGTGCCCGTGTCGGAATAGGTACGGTCCTTCTCGCCAAGATAAACGACCAGTTGCGTGTAGAATTGAACGTCAAGGGCCTGGAGCTCTTCCCGGTTCTTTTCGCGCCTCAGCAGTTCGTACAGCTTTTCGTAGGTTAACGCGACTTCCTTCTGCGACGTGACCGTAGTGTCTTCCATGTGCCCCCATCTGTTGGTGTTCTGAGTGCTTTAAATGGATTTCTCTACTGCAGTGGGAAGCTAGAAAAAGCACCGGTTTCCGCGACAATCCTCATTTCTTGCGCGCACGCTTGATGGCCGCGGCAAGGTCTGCTTCACGCAGTCCTTTCTTTGCCGCAAATCCCGTTCCCCAGGCGTGCAGGCGCTCGAAGAGCTCTTTTGCGGAAGGGATGGAGACCTTCTTGAGGATGATGGTGTCATCCTTGCCCGTGACGGCAAAGGTCTCTCCTTCTCGCAATCCGAGCTCCTCGCGCAGCTGCTGCGG
>DATILO010000107.1:0-6862 GCA_035476335.1 Binatia bacterium
CGCGGTTGAGAAGAGCATTCCTGATGTCAAGAAGCTCATCGCCTCCCAGGTTGAGGAGATGCGCACACTCCAGGAGGACTTGGCGAAGCAGCTCACGCAGCTGGCAGCGAAGGCTGAGGAAGCAGAGCAGGAGCTTCGCAAGCTCGTCGAATAATGTTCAAGTTCTTGAAAGACAAGTTGAAAGGGGCGCTGTCGTCATTTTCGAAGAAGGTTGATGAGGTCGCCGAGGAAAAAGTTGAGATTCCGAACGACGACAAAGCTGCAGGGGAAAGCAACGACGCGAATGCACGAGCTGAGGTAGCCCCGGATGCCCCAGAACTTGCCGTCGTCCCCAGGACTGTTGAGTCGTCGTCAGAAGAAACGCAAAAATCTGAAACAGACGTAACGTCAAAACTGCCTGAGAACAGCAACGACGCGACGATCCCGTCAATCACCATCCCTGAAAAGAAAGAAGGGTTCTTCTCGCGCATCAAGAAGGTGTTCTCCAAGAAGGAAGAAGCCGAGGAAATCGAGAAGAAATCCGATTTGGAAATCGACGAGCAGAAGTACGACGAAATTGTCGTCGAGGACCAGGATGTCGTTGTTGAGGGTTCTCCGCTGAAGAAAGTCAACATCCACGACGAGCGAGCCGAGCAGGAACTGCCGATTGTCGAGGGCATGTTCGAGCCCGTCGAGCCGAAAGTGGAGAAGCCGAAGAAGGAATCGAAGTACAATCCTGAGGATTTCAAGCCCGAGAAAGTGAAGGAGCGAATCAAGCAGGACGTTGGTATCGAGTTAGAAGTTCCGACGACAAAAGTCCCGGAAACGCGCAGGAAAAAAGACGCCGACGCAACTACGTCAAAACTGCAGGGGCAAGGACGAGACGACGCTACAAAACTGCCGGGGAAATCAACGACGGGACATCCAGCGACGGGCACTCAGGCGACGCAGGCACCCGAAAAGAAGGGTTTCTTCACGAAACTGCGCGAAGCCGTTACCACCAAGAAAATCAGCGAGCAGCAGTTCGACGAATTGTTCTGGGAGTTCGAAGTCGCGCTGCTGGAAAACAATGTCGCAATCGAAGTCATCGAGAAAATAAAGCAAGACCTCAAGTCGGCGCTGGTTGACAAGCCGATTCCGCGCGGCAACATCGAAGGAACGATTCTCGCGACCTTGAAGCAATCGCTGGCAGGCCTGTTTGTCACGCCTGACCTTGACATTCTGAAACTCACCGAAACAAAAAAACCGCTTATCATCTGCTTCGTCGGCATCAACGGCTCGGGCAAGACCACGACGATTGCAAAAGTCGCGCACCTATTGAAGCATCACGGCAAGGAAGTTGTTTTGGCCGCAGCCGACACGTTTCGCGCAGCAGCGATTGACCAGCTGCAACTCCACGCGGACAAGCTCGGCGTCAAGCTCATCAAGCATGATTACGGTGCCGATCCGGCAGCCGTCGCATTTGATGCCATCAAGCATGCGGAAGCGAACAAGAAAGACGTGGTCTTAATCGACACGGCAGGACGTCTCCACAGCAACATCAACCTCGTCGATGAGATGAAGAAAATCGTGCGCGTCGCAAAGCCCGACCTCGTATTGTTCATCGGCGAGAGCATCACGGGCAACGACTGCGTCGAACAAGCGAAGCAGTTCAACGAGGCCGTCGGCATCAACGGCATCATCCTTTCCAAGGCGGACATAGACGAGAAAGGCGGAGCCGCGCTATCAGTCTCGTACGTGACCAGGAAGCCGATACTCTACCTCGGCGTCGGTCAGGAGTACTCCGACCTGAAAAAGTTCGAACCGAAAGCCCTGTTGGAGAGCCTCGGTCTCTAGTTCTCAACGCACGTACGTGCGCCTGCGCACGCTGGTGAGCTTGCCCTGCGGGAGCCGGACCGCGACGTAGTAGAGCAGCGCGCCGAGAATGTTCAGGAAGATGATCACGAGAATCCACACGACCTTCTCGAGGTCGCTCGTGAACGGGCGCACGACTGCATCCACCAGCATCCAGATCCAGAACACGAGCGCGAGGACGCCGATGAGGACGCCCACCACGCCCAGTCCCGCAAACCAGGCAACCAGGCCGTTCGCCGCGTTCTGTGCCGCAGCGAACGGGACTACCATCGCCAGCATGCCCAAGAGGACGGTTGGTTTCATACCAGAACGGTATACTTTTTCATTATTAACCATTGAGGACACGAGTTCTGCTGGGCGGTAACGCGCAAATTATTTATAACTCGTGGATTGTGCCCTTGTTATGGACGTGGGCTTTGTCATCCGGTTGGTGGCGTGGTTTGTCGTGCTTGCCGCGCTCATCATGCTCTTCTTTGCCTACCTGAAACTGCCTCGTGCGCGATTCCGCACGATTCTCGGCTGGCTCACGCTGGCGTTCTTTTTCAGCACGCTGCGCTGGCTCGGGGGCAAGCTCGTCAGGAACGGCATTGATTTTACGGCCGCGCCGTGGTTCGAGTGGGTGTGGCTTGTGTTGATTTCGACTGCAGCCATCTGCACGTTCGTTGCCGCGCGGCAGCTCTATTTGATGGCGACGGACGTGGAGTCATTGGTGGGGAAGCCGGTTCACGAGAAGGCAACGCAGAGGAAACATTTAAATAGCCAGTCTTAGCGCTTCAGACGTATTAACCGTTATTACGGGGTGTATCTCTATGATGGAACAAAGTCGTCCGTTGGATGCCTTGAACAAGGCGCGGAACAAGAAAGTGATGGTCGAGCTGAAGGGCGGCAAGACCTATGTGGGTAACTTGAATGCCTTTGACATTCACATCAACGTCGTGTTGGACAACGCTGAGGAACATGAAGGCGGAGCGGTCAAGAGAAAGCTCGGCACCGTGTTCTTGCGCGGAGATACGATTATCCTGATTTCACCTGCGGTGTAAGGTCCTATGAAAGGCACATACTCGATGGGCAAGCGGAGTCGCGGCAAGAGCCATATCATTTGCCGCCGCTGTGGAAGGCATTCCTACCACGCCAGCAAGAGGGTGTGTTCGAGTTGTGGATTTGGCAAGAGTGCGCGGATGCGGCACTACAATTGGAAGAACGACGCGTAAGTGTGTTCTTTGATAGTTGTTTTCTAAACTAAATATCGTAATACTTTCCACTCACGAAACGACGACAAACATCACCAACACTCCTACGACGCGACCTGGAACGTGAACAAACCACTTGTCAGGAGCATTGGCTGAGCTGGCAGGGACAGTATTATATAGGGCGTACGTAACTCCTGGGCACACGCAGGCAGACGCGCTTCACGCAGGGATGCCGGAGTGGCTAACGGGCACGGCTTAGGACCGTGTGGCCTAGCGCCTTCGCAGGTTCGAATCCTGCTCCCTGCATTCGTGTTTCACGAACAAACCCGAGTCATTTCGGGTTTCCCAATTCAGACCATTCTTGAGTGACAACAATCCAAAACGCGCGTAAATCGCGGTTATGGGCTCTCATGTGATTTCAACCCGTTTTCAGACGGTTGACCTTGCGAAAATCTTATAAACCGTCCGAGGTTTGACTAGTTAGCCCAGTTGTCAGAGCTTTCACGACTGGCGGAAAGAGAGGAATCTATATTTTTCAAAATATAGGTTCCCACCACACAAGGTTTAAATACGCCACGACGGGAAACCGGCGCTGGAGCGTCTTTATACCACTGAAGATAGCCCAAAAACACGGAGGTGTTTAGATGAAAGCGATAAATACCAAGAAGATTGTTGCGTTGACCACTGGCCTCGCCATGGTTGGAGCGACGATCTTCGGCGCAGCTGCACAAGACTTGTCGCAGTACCCGACGCCGCTGTTCATTAAGGATGGCGCGTTTGATGGTGCGATTGTGGTCGGTGAGCTTGCGAAGACATCGGACGTTATCGGTTCGATTGAACTCGCGGCAGGCCTGCAAACGGCCGCTGTGAAGACGACAACCCTGGCTGTCGGCCCTGGCTCCTCGTCCATTGACAAGGGAGTCAAGATTGACAAGACCGGAACGCACTTGACGTTGGGAAGCGTCCTGGCAGATATTCAGGACACCCCGTTGGACGACTCTGACTTGCCCGACTTGTTGGCAGACCAGACGTACGACGAAGACGAGGGCGCAACGAAGAACAAGGTCGACTACACGCAGGAAATCACGCTAGGCGCAACCAGCGGCGAACTGATTTTCACGCAGGACGACGACGACGCACCCACGGCGGGCGCGTACTTGCACTTCGATGACAGTGATGTCATGTACACGTACGAGTTGCAGTTCGACGAAGACGTCGAATACGACGACACGGACGCGGCATCGGTCAACGACGACTTCGAGAGCTCGAAGCTGAACATCCTCGGTAAGGATTACACCGTTACCGAAGCGACGGATGCCAGCGGCATCGACAAGCTTGTCATGCTGGCAGGCGACACCACGCGATGGATGACGCAGGACGAACCGTTGGAGAGAGAAATCAACGGCGCCAAGCACACCTTCACCCTCGTTGACGTCAACGAGAACGAAGACAAGTGCGGCATCAGCGTCGACGGCACCGTGCAGTGGATTGACAAGGGTAGCACCAAGACGATTGGTGGTATCGAGATTGGCGTCTCCGACGCAATCACCGTCCACAGCGCGGGCAAGGACACTGACGTGTGCGAAGTCAACCTCGGAGCAACCGAATTGACGCTCGAAGATGGCAACGAAGTTCAGCTGAACGGCGTCGACATTGACGGCTCCACCGTCACGTTCGACACGTCGGCGGGCATCCTGTCGGGATTCACCATCGACTTCCAGCCGGAAGACGAAGTGTTCCTCGCCAAGGGCCAGCACTACGTTGAACCTGTCTTCGACTCGTTCGCGTACTACTTCGACGGCATGAACACGCAGAAGACCGAGGCCATTACGATGGACGCGGGCGGCAGCAACGCAGACTTGAAATTCCTGAACAGCGATGGGAAGGAAGTCAAGCTCGGCTGGAAGCTGAACTCCAACGTCTCTGAGGACCTGATCTATCTCGGAAAGGGCCCCGACATCGACGAACGAACGTACGTGGAAGGAGAAGCCTGTGACTTCATAACCTCCATCAAGGAGTGCGAAGGTGCGCGGTTCTTCTTGATCACTGCGGGCGGAGAAGCCCACGTGATTAAGCTCACGAACTTCGACACCACGGACGACAAGATCAAGGTGCAGGACGAAACCTACGGAAGCACGTCGGAAGACGACTTCGACGGTACCTCAGGCGGCGCACAGTCGGTCAGTCTGGGTTCGGGCGCGGGTTCAATCACCCTGACGTCCAACGCGGGTGACTTGACCTTCACCGAAATCTCGGGCAACAGCAACCTCGCTGAAACGAGCCTGAACGATGAAGGCGGCGTCGACATTGCTGACCAAACGACAACGGGCATCGACGGAGACGTCGTTGCTCAGTTGACGGAAGAAACCGAAGACGGATTCGGTGGCAGCGTTATCGACCTGACTTTGTCGTTCGACACGAATGACGAAGACATCAGCGTTGATGCGCCTGACATCGACACGGCTTGGGTAGCAGCTGGCGTTGACGCAAGCGACACTGACAACGACCATTCGTACTACGTTACGGACTGGACGACCAGTGTGTACTACGACAACGACCAGAACACGTTTGCCCACATTGAGTACCCGGACGAATACCGGTACGGGCAGGCGTTTGTCGGCGAAGCTGAAGCCAAGGTCAGCTCGGCTGGCGGTCTCATTCAGGGAGTCGAAATCCAGCAGATTCCTGTCGGAAGCGCAAAGCTCGACAAGGACATCTCGGATGTCGGCGCTCAGAACTTGATCGTCGTCGGCGGACCGTGCGCGAACAGCGTTGCGGCATCCCTCATGGGCAACCCGGCGGACTGCGCCGAGGGCTTCAAGGAGGGCGAGGGTATCATCAAGCTGTATAAGGCAAGCAGCGGCAAGGTTGCCGTTCTCGCAGCCGGTTACAGTGCGCTTGACACCCGCCGCGTGACGCGCGTCCTGTCGAACTTCAAGGAATACGCAAGCCAGCTCAAGGGCACCGAAGTCAAGGTCAAGGGAACGACGTTGACTGACGTGACGATTGAAGCGGTCGCGTAAAACCTCGACAACTTTTTTATTTTCTTTTTTTATTTTCTTTTTCTGGACTCTTACGCACACCGACGACGGCTTGATGGTACGCCGGAAAGTTTCCGGAAATCGCTGAGGAAGATTTATTAATGCGGATATCCTTTCCCATACCATGAACTTGAAACAAGCCCAAAAGCTCTGGGAGCAGAATAAGATTAGTTCCGTTAAACTCCTGCGAGTAGACAGGATGGAAACATCGGAAGAATATCTGGACGAACTCAAAGCGCGTTTTCAGGCAGAAGCGCGACAACGTACCGCGAAGCGCACTCAAGAAGGGCGCGATCGCGTGTCACAAGAATAGCGCCACACTTCTTTGCAAGTGCGATATGAATACAATCCTTGCTTCCGATGCGGTGTCCGAAATCGGCGAGGATTCCCTCGGCAAATGCAAGGTCTTCGGGTAGCATGGAGACTTTTCTTCCCCAGCGTATGAAGAGCATACCGGTCTTTTGTGTAAACTCCCGTTCAACAAGCTCGGAATAGACAATCCTGTTGCCTGCGCGTTGAAAGAAATCTTGTGCATCTTTCCAGAGCAGTCTTCCTGAAGGACTGACCTCTTTTCTGAACAAGTTCAAATACACGCACGTATCGACGTAAAACATCAAAGAAATAAGAAAGGTGGTCTTTATCACGTTTCGGGCGAGAAATCCGGAAGGTTTCCGGCGGAAACCGGAACTCTTCCGGACTTTTCTCAGCAATCCATTAGAAGACTGCCTTGCTCATTCGCATCATGCTTCCGCTTGGTTCCATAACCTTTATAAGTAAGATTATCTTACTTAGCGGCAT
>DATILO010000108.1:0-4014 GCA_035476335.1 Binatia bacterium
ATTTGCGGAGAACCTTTGAACGTCAAGTAGGCTTCCTCATCCCGCCAGCGGAGCAGCTGGTCGTTGACGGCAAGAACATGATTTTTCTCCATCGTCGTCTTGATATACTTCGCATGATGGTTGACGAGATGCGCTTCAACGCCTTCGTGGCTGATCAATCGGTACTTCTGTTCATCTTCGTTTGCCATTCGTCACCTTGCAAATGAATGCGACGCGTTCGTCCAACGGCATGACGGGGACGACTTCCAGCGCATATCCCGCCTCCTGATAGCCCTCGAAAATGAGCCGGGTCAGATGCGGTGTCTCGTCGGCCAGTTCCTTTCGCTGCGAATCATTCCGGTAGCCAGGAATGGATTCGAGGAAAAAGACCCGGGGATGATAGCGCCGTTGAGCAATTGCCGCATCGACCTCAGGAGGGAGGGGATGCTTCCAGAAACGGGAATACCCACGGGAATCAGGATGTCCCCGTTCTGAAAACCTGGGCTGACCTCTGTTTTCCCGCGCGCGATGGCGCTCCTCCCGCGCGATTTGTCGCGGAAGAATGCTGCGTTGAAATTCATAGTTGTTCGTCCACGGAAGCGGTCCTCCGTAGCGTTCATGCAATCGGATGAGCGGACGTGCGATTTCGCCGATGGCGACGTAGCCGCACTCGCGCAATCTCCGTGTCAGGGTGGATTTGCCGCTGTGCGGCCCACCTGTGATGATGGTATAGGCGTCTTCAAGCACCGGGAAAAAGGGCGTCGAGCAAAGAGCGCGACGGCGTGTACCCGCCGTCGTGGTGAAGCTCAGATGCCCGCCATGCGACCCATGGATGTGGTGATCTCTTCCAAACTCGGGGGAACCGATGAGGTAAGGCTTGATGGAGGAAGCGTTGGATGAGTGACATGACGCTCAATAGGCGTTGTAGAAAGCATAACCTTTGCGGGCGAGAAAGATACCTGTGCGTTGTAGGTATTTAAATGAAGCTCGCGGCCTTATGGAGCTTGCCGCCCACCCACAGGCAGCAGATGCCGATGAGGACATAGAGCCCGCCGAGGACTGCCGTGGTGGGCACGCTGTGCACGACAAAGAAGTTCGCGATGGGCTCGAATGCGACAAAACCCGTGACGTGCTGCTCGGCCCAGTCAAACACGTTTGCCTGGCCGAACGCGGTGAAGATGAGCGCGATGACTCCGGGAACGAGCACGAGCCAGCCGACGCTTCGCAAGAGCTTGCTCGCGCTGCCCGCGAGGAACGCGATGATGATGAGACTCACAAGAATCAATCCCAGCGCGACGTAAAACCCGTACGGCGAATACAGCCAGGGCTTGATGTGGAGCTGCCACGCCTTGCCCAACACCGGGAGCAGCATTCCTGTTCCCGAGAAGAATCCGAGATGGGCGGCCGTATGCAAGGTGCCGTGCGAGAACAGGCGGTCGAACATGCGTGCGGTTCAGGATGAGTTCTTAATAAAGGTTGCGCGTCGTTGGTTGGTTTTGCCGCGTCCCCGGCAGTTTTGAGGCGTCGTTTACTCAATCGTTAGCAACGAAACGTCAAACCTGCTTGGGAGATGCAAGAACCTGGCTAATGCACGAGAACGCGCAGCTGCTGGAGAACGTCTTTCGTCGCGGCAAGCGCGGACTCGATGTCTTTCTCCGTCGTCATCCGCGACAGCGAAAACCTGACGGTGCTGTTCGCATCAACGGGCTTCATCCCGATTGCGAGCAACACGTGCGACGGCTCCAAACTCTTGGTCGCACACGCACTCCCTGTCGAGATGAACACCCCTTTCTCGCTCAGGCGCAAAAGGAACGATTCAGCTTCAACGCCCTTGAACGTGACGCTGGTAATCGAAGGAACACGAGGACTATCGGCGCAGTTGATGACGCCGCCGAGCGATTTGAGTCCTTCCTCGAGCTTTGTCTGCAATGCGAAGAGCCGCATCGTTTCCTTCTCCTTTTCCGATTGCGCAATCTCAAGCGCCTTTGCAAACCCGACAATAGCGGGCACGTTCTCCGTCCCGGAACGCATGCCGTGTTCCTGGCCGCCGCCGTGCAGCAGCGGAACGAGCTTGACGCCGGACTTGCAGTACAGCAAACCCGCGCCCTTCGGGCCGTTGAGCTTGCTCGCATTGAGCGTGAGCAGGTCGATGTTCAGGGTTCGGACGTTCAGGTCGAGCAATCCTGCCTGGCAGGCATCGACGTGGAAGAGTATGTTGTGGTTGTGCGCGATTTTGCCGATTTCCGCAACGGGCTGAATCGTGCCGAGCTCGTTGTTGACGAAGATGACGCTGATGAGGAGCGTCTCCGGACGAATGGCGTCCTCAATCGCGCTCACGATGCCATTCTTGCCGACGGGAACAATCGTGACTTCAACGCCTTCATGCTTCTTGAGATACTCCGCAGTCTCGAGAACGGCGTGATGCTCAATCGCGGTAATGATGAGGTGCTTCTTCTTCGACGCCTTGAACGCGCCCTTCAACGCCGCATTGATGCTTTCCGTTCCGCCGGACGTGAAAAACACCTCGTTCGGCAGGCACTTCAGGAAACGCGCAATCGTCATGCGCGCGGATTCAACGGCCTCATGCGCGTGCTGGCCTGCCTCGTGCAATGACGACGGATTCGCGCTCGAAAGGTACGGTTCCATCGCGTCCTTGACGCGCGGGTCGAGCGGCGTCGTGGCGCTTGCGTCGAGATAGGTTGCCATTCAGTTGTGCTCGTGCGGGCAGCCGACGGCCTCCTTCATCGTGCGTTTCGGCGTGCCTTCCTCGTATTCGTCAACGTATTCCATAATCGCCTGCATCGGGTCCTTTTCCTGGTAGTTCGGGCCTGCGACCTTCACTTCGACTTTCTTCTTTTTCTTCTCAGCAGCTTCAGTCATAGGGCTTCCTCCTCGCGTGATAATGATGCGCCGAGCTTCTGGTATGCGGCCATCTTCAGGACTTTCAGTCCAAGAAGCGCGCACTTCAGCCGCACCGGCGAAATCGGGATGTTGAGCAATGCGAGCACGTCTTCCTTCTGCAGCGCACGAATGTCCTCGAGCGACTTGCCCTCCATATGCTCGGTGAGCATGCTCGCGGCGGCCTGCGAAATCGCGCAGCCGACTCCTTGGAACTTCACGTCCTTGATGGTTTTTCCGTCGAGCTTCAAGCTCATCTCAATCGCGTCGCCGCACAGGGGATTCGTGTCCCGCGCGCTCGCATCCGGATGCGACACCTGCCCGCGATTGCGCGGGTGGCGGTAATAGTCCAGGATGATTTCGGTGAACATCTCGGTCATAGCTTGAACACCTTCCTGACGTCCTGCAAGGCAGCGACGAGCGCATCAATGTCCTCCTTCGTCGTGTAGAGCGCGACGCTCATCCGGCACGTTGCAGGAACATTGAGAATCTTCATGAGCGGCATGCAGCAGTGATGCCCTGAGCGGATGGCGACGTTGCGCTCGTCAAGGGCGCTCGCGACGTCATGCGCGTGAATGTCTCCGAAGTTGAACGAAATGACTCCTGAGCGCTGCCGGGGACCGTAAAGCGTGATGCCTTTGACCTTGCTCAGCTGCTCGTACGCATACGTGATCAGTTCCTCATCGTGTTTCTGCACGTTTTCCATGCCGATGGCTTCAAGATAGTCAATCGCGGCGCCCAATGCGATGGCTTCTGCAATTGCGGGCGTGCCCGCCTCGAACTTCCATGGAAGATCGTTCCACGTCGCTCCCTGCAGCGTGACTTCCTTAATCATGTCGCCGCCCGTGAGGAACGGTTGCATGGCCTTGAGGTGGGCTTCCTTGCCATACAAGACGCCAACGCTCGGAGCAAACAGCTTGTGTCCGGAAAACACGAGGAAGTCGCAGTCGAGTTCTGCAACGTTCAGAGGCAGGTGCGGGACGCTCTGGCAGGCATCCACGAGCACGAGCGTGCCGTGCTGGTGCGCGAGCGCAATAAGCTCCTTGAGCGGGTTGATGGTTCCCAGAACATTGGAAACGTGCGTAATCGAGAGGAGTTTCGGTTTCTTGGCAAGCAGCTTCTTCGCTTCAGCCACGT
>DATILO010000109.1:0-7318 GCA_035476335.1 Binatia bacterium
CGGATGCCCATGGTGTAGCAGACGCCGGTTCCCCCTTCACTGTTGCTCTCGGTGTTCTTGACGCCGATGTAGAACGTGTCCTTCTTGCCGATGCTTGCTTCCAGTTCGGCGCGGTTGAAGACGAGGAGGTCTCCGGATTCCTTGATTTTCGTGATGAGCTGGTCCTTGATTTCTGCGCGGACTCCTACGAATTGCTCGGTGAGACCACCGAACTGGCCGCGGATGAAACCGATGCCCAGCCCGAGAATCGTGATTGCGAGGATAAGAACGACGATTGCGTTGATGGACAGCTCAAGTGCCGCCTTCTTGTTCATACTGTCACCTCTCTTTGCCCGTGCTGAGCGCGCCCAGTTTATAAACGTTTCTCTCAGGCATTTTCCATCCGGGAGTGGTTACGAAGCTTCAAATGCTCCTTCCTGTTCACCTGCGCCATGCAGAACTGCAACTACAACAAGACCCGCGTGCTCGCGGACGTGAAGAGTCTCATCTGGCGCATCAAGAACTTCTACCGGAAGGACGCCAAGGACGCGAACCACCCGCTGTGCAACGCCCTCCTGGACGAACTCGAGCGCGACCTCGCAAAGTACGCGGACAAGCTCCAGCTCGCCGTTGTCGGGTTGAGCCGCGAGAACAAATTCAACTGAACCCCCCAAATTCTTATAAATTGTGTTCAGGGTTACCGTCGCTATGCGCGTCTTGGTAACGGGGGGAGCGGGCTTCATCGGAAGCAATCTCTGTGATGCATTGCTCAAGCGCGGGGACGAAGTCTTCTGCCTTGACAACTTCAACAAGTATTATTGTTACGCAGCCCCGCACAGCGAGCGTTACCTGCACCGCAAGTGGAACAACCTTGCCCAGGCGCGGAAGCGCAAGCGCTTCCACCTGCTCGAAACGCCTTCGGGAACGCCGGTCGACATCCGCAACGCCGAGATGCTGCAAAAGACGTTTCCTGCCCGCATCGATGCGGTCGTCCATCTGGCCGCGTGCGCGGGCATTCGCAATTCCCAGCGCGCACCCGCCACCCTTGAAGAGGCAGACTGCATCGGCAAGACCGCGTACCTGGCAACGAACGTCACGGGAACCGTCAATGTCATTCATGCCGCACTTGCGCGCGGTGTCCAGCAGTTTGTCATCACCAGCTCCTCGTCCGTGTACGGCCAGAACGACCCGCCGTGGGCAGAAAGCATGCGTATCAGTCCACTGAACGTCTGGTATGCCGAGACCAAACGCATGATGGAGCGGCAGTGCAAGGTCATTTCCGAACTCAACCGTACGGCGCGATTCACCATCGTGCGGCCGTTCAGCGTGTACGGCCCGCGAGGCCGCGTCGACATGCTTCCGGGAGCGTACACGGAAGGCGCCCTGCGAGGAACTCCGGTCGTCATGAACGGCAATGGAAGCCAAAAGCGCGACTATACCTATATCGATGACGTCGTTGGCGCCTACCTGTGCGCGCTCGACCGCTCGTTCCAGTACGAAGTCATCAACGTCGGCAACGAGCATCCGGTGGCGGTGCGGTACGTTGCAGAACTCATCGAGCGCGAAGCCGGTCGCAAGCTGCACCTGACGCGCAAGAAAGCAGACCCCTCCGACTTGCAGGTCACCTACGCCTCGACGAAGAAGGCGCAGGAACTGCTCGCGTGGAAGGCCAAGACCTCCATCGAAGAGGGGATTGCGCAAACGGTTGCGTGGTACCGCGAGCAGCGCTAAGTCGTTGCCATGCTGTAATTCTCGAAGTCCGCGTCCATGAAGTCCGTGCGGATGCCCGCGGCAGCCGCGTTCGTCAATGGCGCTCCGCCGGTGCCCGTGTCAATGAATTGCAGCGTCTTGGTCCACTTGCCGGTCGCGTTCAGGTCCGTCAGCAGCTTGACAATCACCGTGCCGTTCGTGTTGTTGAGGTCGGCGCGCACGCCAATCCACCGCTTTACCGGAATGAGATTCGGGTTCGTGTTCCGGTTGTACGTGCCCGGCAGGATTTTCTTGCTGGCGACCGTATAATAATTACCGTTGATTTTCTTCTTGATGACGGCATAGCCGTCGACACGAATTCCCGTATAGTATAAGTTGTACTGGTCGTAGTACCGGTTGAACAGCAGGATGCCGTTGGATTCGGAACGGCGCGAGTCATTGCTGAGAATGTACCGGTTAATCCTGAAATATGCCTGCTGCCGATAATTTTGCCACGTGCTGCGCGTCACGAGCCGGAAAATGTTCTGCGGGTGATAGCCGTTATCGGTCTCGCTTGGATTCTGGCTGGCGTACTTTTTCTGCAGGAACGAGCCCTTTGCCTGTTCGCCCTGCAGCGTGTGGCCGAAGCCGTTGGTGATGTTCATTCCACCGCCGGAATTCACCCACCACGCCGGACTTGGGCTCGACGATTCAGGAAAGATTTCCGGGATGTATTGCGCGACGTTGAAATAGTCGCGGAACGATGTTGCAAACACTCCCGGGATTACCAAGAGCGCGATTGCAAGAATGCTGAGCTGTTTTGTTTTCTTCACTGCACATTGAGGCGATTATGAAGTGAAAACAGGCACCTGCTTATCTGCTTGTTGTTGAGCCCTTATGGCGCGGGCAGTTGAACGGCGCCGCTGAAGAACGCGTAGGCGATTGCACCTGCAATCGCAATCAGCACGAGCCAGAACAGGAAGCCGCGCACTTTTCCCTTCAAGGACGCGCGGCGTCTCCGCTTGACGTCTTCTTTGGTGAGGACGCGGAACAACCGCACCGGGTGCTTCAATCCTTTCAGCCGCTTCACGCCGACGTGGACGTACTGAATCTCGTTCTTGTTCATCGCGTGGAACACCGTTTCGGAGAACATGATTTGTCCGGCTTCGGCAACACCCTCGATGCGCGCAGCGGTGTTGACCGTATCGCCGTAAATATCGTTGTCGCGGTGGACAACTTCACCGGTGTGGATGGCGACGCGGATTTGGACAGGCTGCTTCGCAAATGCTTTCTGTAACTCGATGCCGCACAGGACGGCGTCGGTCGCGGAACGGAACGTGACGAGGAACGCATCACCGATTTTCTTGAGCACGAACCCGTGGAAGTGGTGGAAAATCGGGATGCAGGCCTGGTCGAAGTCCGTGATGAGCTGATGGACTTCCTCGCGGCTCAATCGCGAGGTGGTGCGCGTGTAGCCGACCATGTCGATGAACATCACAGTGAGAATCTCGGAATGCACGTGGCGGGGCGTCATACGCCGGACTGTTGAGGGCGGATTTATAAAAGTAGTGGGCAATAAAGGGTTAGGCACCCGGACGGAAGATTTATAAACCTCGTGGGGGCTTCTCGACGGTGTGATTGTCCGTCAACTGGAGGAACACGCGCAGGGATTGCCCTTTACGCAGGCATTGGACCCGCACATCTTCAAGGAGTCCCTTGAACTTGCCGTCCAGCGCATGGAGGATGCCTGCTACGTGCTCATGCAAAAGGAAGTGACTTTTGTGGGCAAGCAAGGTCCGCACTACCTGCTCATCGAGGCAGAAAAGTTGCTCAATGAATCCAATAGTTGTCGGAATGAAAAGAGCCGCGAGATCAGCGTCGCGTACGCAATCATTGCCGCATACCACTCAGACTTTCTTGAAAAAAATCAAGTCGAGTTTCTTCGCGGAGAGCGCGACCAGATGCACCAGTTCCGCGTCGAGCGGTTTGATTTGAACTATTTTGCGGGCAGAAACGCATTCTTCACGCCGTTCCGGCACGCGCAACACCTCGAGCCGCATTTCCATCAGCTTGCCGATATGCACTTCTCCCGCGCACGCGAACTTCGCGAGTATATCCGGACCAAATACGAGACCGCTCCGTTCCGGAATGCGCGGCTTGCGGAAGTGGGGCACTACCTCGGACGATTGCATCACGATAAGCGGTTTTTCGAAGAATCACTCGCGGACATGCGCACCGTCGGAAAGTACATTCGCCAGTGGCCTCGCGACTTGCCCAAGATTGTCCGTGCGGCAAGCACGCTCTGCATGGAGCTCAACATCATCGGTCACGAGGACTACGCTGCAGAACTGTCCGCGTTGACGGTGCCTTGGACGAGCGCGACGATTTCTTAAGAGACTTTCACGTCTTCCACTTTCACGTACGCTTCTCCGGGTTTGCCGTAGACTTTGAGGCCAATGCCTCCCCGGCCCGCGCGCCCGTCGCGCAGGACGGCGGTGACGCTCGTTCCCTGGTAACTGCACGTCGCGGTGCTGTCCTGCACTTTCGCGGTGAGGTTGAAGTTGTTCAAGGGAATGGTGGCTTTCGTTGACGCGAGCTTGTAGAACGTGTCGTCAATGCGCTGGTAGATGTTGATGCCCGTCGAGCTGAAATCGCAACTGATGTAGTCGTTCGGGTCCTCGAAGCGCGTCAAGAGACTGACGGTCGCGTTGTTTCTTGATTTGATGTTCGCCTTGAACGTGTAATCGGTCCACGGATACGTCCCGTCGAGGAACGCCGAGGCGCCGCCGCTCGAGCCCTCTGCCTGGAGCGCGAGGACGCCGCGCGTCAGGTTCATCCTGCCGTACGTCGCATACCAGCCCCGATCCGGCGAGAGCGTGTCGTAATAGGAAAGCGATTTCGGAGTGCCGTGATTGATGAAATTCATCAGGTCACTTCCATCCCAATCGTCGCCCACCTCAATGCGTCTTGCGAGCAACGTGTCGACTCCCGGATAGTTCTGCGTGAATCCCTCGGTCGTGTGCGCCTGGATGAATCCCGTGGCGTACCGTGTCTTGGTGGCGTCGAGAATGACGTCCTTGGCGCCATCGTAGTTCGTCGGATTCTGCCCATACTGCCCGAAGGGATATGCAAACGCGCTGGGAATCTTTGAGAAGTTCTGCGCCACCGCGTCCTGCACTTCCTGAAGTTCGCGGTTGACGCGCAGGGTGTATTCGTCAGTTGTTTCGATGCGGCTGCCGAGCCAGAGCTTGCTCGTCAGGTACGGGCCGAGATTTCCGTCGGCATCGATTTGGTAGTACGCGTGGCCGTCCTGCGCGTGCGCTCCCACCTCCCACCTGCCGGTGTCGAGCATGGTCTGCATTTCAGTCTTGTTCAGATAGTACGTCACTTGGTTCCGCGTGTTGTACTTCGTGATGGCAAACATCACGGCGTTGAAGCCGTGGCTTTTCAGAATGGGGTCGGCGGGATAGAACTGCGCATCGCGCCCGTCGTCAAACGTGATGAGAATGGATTTGGACGGTAGACTCGCAGTGCCATCGAGAAACGTGTTCGCTTCCGACTGCGTGATGGTCGTGTATCCCGCGTCCCGCAATGCGTCCATCTGCGAAGTGAACCGCGCGGGCGAGAGCTCGCTGTCAATGATTCCGTGGTAGACCAGCACCGGAAGCGACGTTGCGGATGCGGTGACCTGGGATGATGCAATGATGACTAGGAGGGGAACAAGAAACCACTTAGGCATAGGACACTCCATCTGCACTCAAGAGACTGCGACGTAAAGAGCTTAAATAAAAAATGAACATGAGATCACGAGCTGCTGACCTCGGTGACTTCGACGAATGCGGCATTCGGTGTTGCATCGACGGAACGGATGCCGATGCCGCCCTTGGTCGTGAGGTTCATCAACGTGCCCTGCACCGTCGTTCCGTTAAAGGAACAGGATGCCTGGTTGCCCGCGACCTGTGCGGTGAGAACCGCATCGTCCGGATAGGTGAATGAACCGCTTTTCTGCGCGCGGAGCACGGGAATGTTGTTCACGCGCTCGATGAGCCGGATGGACGTCGGCGTGAAATCGCACGTGGCGTAATTGTTCCGGTCCTGCAGCCGCGTCACCAATCCGATGGTGCCCCGGTGGCCGTGAATGCGCACGAGATACGTGTCATCCTTCCACGGATAACTGCCGTCGAGAAGCGTCATCGCGCTCACGCCGTTGTTCGTCTTGACCGTCATGCTGCCGCCGCTGAACGCGTTCGTGCCCCACATCGCGTCCCAGCCCGTGTTCGTGTCGAGCGCGTCATGGAACGGCAGCGCTCGCGAGGAACCGCGCTGGAGGACGTCAACGAGCTGTGCGCCCGTCCACGTCGGCTGCACGATGATGCGCTTCACCATGAAGGTATTGAGCCCCGGCTGGTTCTGGCTGAATCCCTCGCCGGTGAAATACTGGTAGAGCGCAATCGAATAGCGATGGCGCGTTTTCGTGAGAATCAAGTCCTTCGCATTGGGAACGTTCGTCGGGTTCTGGCCGTACTGCCCGTACGGGAATGCGAATGAATTGACATACGTGCTGAACGTGGTTTCAAGCACGTCGTTTGCCGCGGTGAGCTCGGCGCGGAGACGCGCAACGTATTCGTCATCCGTTTCAAGCCGGCTCTGATTCGCAAGCAACATCTTGCTGGTCAAATACGGCGCAAGCGTTCCACTGGCATCAATCGGAATCTTGGCATGGGAAGAATTCGCATGCGCTTCAACATCCCAGCGCCGTGATGCGAGCATCTGCCGGACTTCGCTCGCGTTCAGGTAGCCAGGAGACGAGCGCTCGCGCGCGCTTGCCTTTCCGATAAGGTAGGCGGTCGCCTTGTAATCGTATTTCTGGAGAATGGGGTCAACCGGATAATAACTCGTGCGCTTGCCGTCGTCAAACGTCAACAGGATGGCCTTGTCCGGCAGCGTGCGGTTTTCTTGCAGGAACTTGATGGCTTCGTACGTGGTGATGGTCTGGTAGCCCGCGGCATGCAATGCAGCCATCTGGTCCGCAAACACCTCGGGCGGAACTTGCGTTCCTTCAATGCCGTGATAGAGCAGCACCGGAAGGGAATCGGTGGCAAACGCGCTCGGCAACGCGAGCAAGAACATCGTGAGCAAGAACCTCTTTGACATACGGAATCTCCGTCTTCAGCTCACGTGAAGCTGAACTATGACGCGCGGAGTATAAATGAGAAATGAACGCGAGAGATAGACGCTCAGTTAAGGAGGCGCTGCTCCTTAACCCGCGCGGCATATGGACGTGAAAGCCCGATGAGCTGTTCTTCATGATTATAAAGCGCATTGAGCTCATTATAGTATCTCAGCTCGGGAGAGGTGCATCATAATAACTCGAAGCGAATACATCAACGGCATCCTCCACCGTGCGCAGCGGCGACGGCCGAAATCGCAGTGGTTTTTCAAGACAAGTCTCTTCATTATTGGCAGTCTGCTCCTTCTCATCCTATTCGCATTCAAGGCAAACACGAGCCAGAGCTTCTTCGTGTATCCCTTGCTCTTCTTCTACAGCTACTTCATCGTGACATTCGAACTCTCGCGCATCACCGGAGCCCTCTTCTACGAACGCATATCCTCGCGCCTGATTGCAAGAAACCCTGACTACGAGCCCACC
>DATILO010000110.1:0-8694 GCA_035476335.1 Binatia bacterium
ACGAGCACGTCCTCGGGCTTGAACTGGGCCAGGAACTTGCCCGCATAGCGGAGCCGCTCGTCAATCTTCTGGAGGTTGAGAACGGAAAGCCCGTCGGGGCGCGTCTTGTAGATGAAGGGCTCCATGTACTTCGTGCGGAACTTGGTTCCGATGTGGATGCCTGCCTTCAGGTATTGGTCTTGCGGAACCAAAAATTGCGGTGTTTCTGACATTCGTTGTACCTCGCTGCCGTTTTTCTTGCCTCAGGCAGCATTTGTTTTCGTCGAGCAGACGAAAACGCTTGGCTTTGTGCTTGGGAAAGCACCCCGCTCGCTGTCGCCGCATCGCGTCGTTTGCCGTTCTCAGGCAGTTTTGACGTCGTTGCGTCGACCTTGTGCGGGACTGCAACCGGCCTTCAGCTCGCTGGCCAAAAGGCGGTGCTTTCCCTGTATCTTTACGCTTTCTTGAACTGGCCAATCGTTTCGACCAAATCAATGTGTCCCATGAGCATGGCCCTGCAGCAGTACCGTTCGGCGCCGAGGTCGTCGAGCGCCTTCTTGCGGTTCTCGCCCTTCATGACGCGTTCCTTGAACGTGCCCCAGAGGTGTCCCAGGGGTTTGCCGCAGCTCCAGCATCGGATGGGGATAATCATGGTTGTTCGCCTCAACGGTAGGATGTTTGTCGCTTCGCCCGCGCCTTGCCGTGGCAGTTGGGCTTGTGGGTTTCCTTCTGCCGCACGTCTGCGACGAGCAGCTGTCGGTCATAGGAGAGGAATTCCTTGTGCAGTTTCTTGTCGAATTGGGAGAGCGCCTTCGCAATCGCGAGTCGGACCGCTTCGGACTGGCTGTTCTGGCCGCCGCCGTGCACGATGACGTCGATGTTCACGTGCTTCGCGACGTCCTTCGCAATGAGCAGGGGCTCGCGCATCTTGAGCTGGTGGAATTCGGGCCGGATGGTTTCGAGCAGCGCGCTGTTCACGCGCACGACGCCCGCGCCAGGCGAGAGATTCGCGCGCGCAACTGCCGTCTTTCGCTTTCCGCTTGCAATGATGGTTTTCATTTGGCTCCGAGATGCTTGCACAAATCCGCAATCGTGACATACTTGACGTTGATGAGCTTCGCAACCTGGGTTTTCGGACCGAGCGTTTCCGCCTTTGCGTCCTTGAGATCAGGAGGAACTCCCTTGTAGCACATGACGCGGCCGAACGCTTCCTTGCCGCGCGCCTTTTCGAACGGCAGCATGCCTCGTACGATGCGGCGCACGAACATGTCCGGGCGCCGGTGCAGGTACGGTCCGTGCCGGATTTGTCCGCGCTCGACGCGCGCGTGGGTGTACTTGCCGAAAATGAACGCCCGCGAGCCGGTCATGATGGCCTTCTCGACGTTGACGATGTTCACCGAATCGCCGCGGAGCGCGTGCTTGGCCGCGTGGCTGCACAGGCGTCCGACAATCGTGTTCGTTGCGTCGAGGGTGATGGTTGCCATGGTTATCCGATGAGTCTGATGTTCTTTCCCGTCGGGTGCTGCTTGAGGAGTTCGGGAATCGTGAGCGCCTTGCCCTTCGCTTCCTGGATGCGCTGCTTTGCGCTCGAGGAAAAGGCAAACGCCGCAACCGTGAGGCTGTGGTCGACTGCGCCGGAACCGAGGACCTTGCCCGGCACGATGACGACTTCGTTCGCGTTCGTGGCGCGGTTGAGCCGGCTGATGTTCACCGCGCGCCGTTGCCGGGTGGCGCGGCTCAAATCGTCTGCAACGCGTCCCCAGAGCGCAGCCTTCTGCGTAGCACAAACCTTCCGCAGCTCCAGGATGAGCTGCACGAGGTGTTCATTGCTGGGTCCTGTTTTGTGGGACATGTTGGTTCACAATATTTCTGATGTGGCTGGCACCAGTCGCGTCTGATATCTTGGCTTCGCAGCCATAGCGAAGGGGTCTCCTCCGCCGACCCCTTCGGATCCCCGCGGGGTATATGCGGCTGGCAGGATTCGAACCTGCGCAAGCGCTAAGCTACACGGCCCTCAACCGTGCCCGTTTGGCCACTCCGGCACAGCCGCGTTGATGTGGTATTCGAGTTGCACTCGAATCCATGACCGATGCGGCTGTGACGGCGCCACCGACCGCATGTCGGGGCGCGCCGGCGCAGACGCGTCAGGCCGAGGTATGAGTATTATGCTTCGCCGAATTTCTTCTCAAACTCGGCGAATCGTTCCGCGAGAATGCTGAACGCGGTCGTGACGATTTCACGCGCGCTGAGCTGTCCCCACGGTTCGACGCTGAAAAGCATGTTTTTCTCGTTGCGTTCGACCTTCACGACGTCCGGGCAGACGCCGTCGACGGCATCCACGAGGTGCGAGGTGATGAGCTTGGCGTCAATCTTGCCGCTCTTGTCGAAAACCTGCGGAGGAAGCTTGTCCTTGCATTCGGCAAGCTTCGATGAGTTGTTGTTGACGGTGATGATGGGCTCGTAGGAATACCAGGCAAGGCCGGGGCTCCACTTGACGTGCTCGTTGCCGCGTCCCAAAATCGCGGTGCACTCAAGCTCGAGTTCCTGTCCCTTGAGCAGTTCGACAATCGGCATGTCCGGGAAGACGGGCTTGATTTTCGGGTCCTTGCTCTTCAATTCCTCGGCCAGCACGATGGCGGGGCCCTTTGCCTTGAGCGTCAGTTGGACCGTGCACTTTGCGCATCCTGCTCCCTTGCAGTCGCACTGGTCTTTCGGAGTGTATCCTTTCAAATCCGTCTTGAGCGGGATGAGCCCGAGCCGGTGAGCGACCATTTCGTCGTACAACGCCGAGCCGTTCTTGACGATTTCGACGTCGTCGATTGCCATGGTCGGGACCATCTCGATGATGGTGCGTCGCAATGCGTTCGCGAACGCGGGCGTGACGTCCTTCATGAGGAACGTTTCGCGTCCCGATTTCTTGTCCGTTTCAACGTGCGTGAGTGTCATACTCTGCGTCCTCGCTTGCCGCCCTTCTTTCTGCAGCCGCCGTGCGGCAAGGGGGTAACGTCCTCGATGATGCCGATGCGCAGGCCCATTCTGCTGAGCGCGCGAATCGCTGCCTGCGCGCCGGGACCGGGCGTGTTCGGGCCGTTGTGGCCTCCGGGACCGCGGACCTTGATGTGGACTCCGGTGAGTCCCTTTTCAAGCGCGGTTTCGGCTGCTCGCTTTGCGGCCATCATGGCTGCCGTCGGGGAACCTTCCATGCGGTCTGACTTGACCATCATGCCGCCGCTCGCGACCGCGAGCGTCTCGGTGCCGGTGATGTCCGTGATGTGGATGATCGTGTCGTTATAGGATGCGTAGATGTGCGCCGTTCCCCATCGCATGACGTCTCTCATCTGCGTTCATTGCTCCGGCGTCCGCGCCTGAATCCGCCGCCGCGTCGGTCGCCGTGGCGCTGTTCTCGGGCTGCCGACTTTTTCTTCGGCGGCAAGGGAACGCGCTCGGGATGGTCTGCTTTGGACAATCCGCTGGCTGCGATGATGGAAATCGTGTTTTCGTCGATGACCGGCACGATGTAGCTCGGTGCCGAGACAATCTTGCCTCCGACCGAGACGTGCTGGTGCGAGATGAACTGGCGCGCCTGCTTGACGCTGCGCGAGAATCCCTTGCGGAAGACGAGCGTCTGCAGTCTCCGGTCGAGGATGTTCTTGAGCGTGAGCGAGAGGACGTCGTCGAGCTTTGCGCCCGCGTGGACGAGCCCGATGCGTTGGAGGCGGTGGAACAGCTGCTGCTTTTCCAAATCCGCCTGCTTGCCCGTGGCCGCGATCAAGCGCTTTGCCTGCTGGGTGAAGTCCTTGACTTTCGTCGAGAGACGCCAGAGTTCCTGCTTGTTCTTCAGCCCGTACTCATTCAGGAGAATGCGTTCTTCCTCGATGCGTTCCTTTTGCCACGGGTGGCCGGGGCCACGCACGTGCGAGGTGAGTCGTCTCGGGTCTCCCATATTACGTCGTCCCTGACTTCTTGGTTGCTACTTTGACGCCCATGACATTACCCTTGTTCTTTCTGAAGTTGCTGCGCACGCGCTGTCCGCGGACCGGGAGATCGAGGATGTGCCGGATTCCCTTCCAGGACTTCATCTTCTTCATCATCTTGACGTCGTTCTCCTGGACGAACACCAGGTCGTTGGTGACGACGTGCTTGTCGATGCCCGTTTCCGGGTCCTTTCTGCGGTCGAGCAGCCATTCGGGGATGCCGAACTTGAGCGGGTTCTTGATGATTTCATCCATGCGGCGGACTTCCTCGTCCGTGAGGGAGCCGACCTTGCGCCTCGTGTCCGTGCCTGCGACGGCGCAGACGGCGTTGGCGTACATGACTCCGACTCCCTTGATGTCGGCGAGGGCGTAGAGAATATGCTTGGTGCCCTTCAGGTCGGTGTTCGCGATGCGAACGATGTGTCTTAGGTTTTCGGCCATATGGTGAAAAGAGCCAGAATCAAACGATGGTATCGTTCAACCCTCAATCGCCCATGATTTTTGTCATGAACTCGGGCTCTTAGAGAGGGAAAGCAAGGAGGGGGTATATAAAGGTTGTCGTTAGGGCTGCTGGCGGCCGGAGAAGATGCCGTTGCTCTGCAGGTAATCGTGGAGTGCCGGACGCTCGTGCTCAAGGATGTGCGCGCAGACCGCATACCGCAGCGGGCTGGCCTCCTGCAGGATACACCGCGCGAATTCCTCGAGGGATTCCAGCTCATAGCAGTGATCGCGGTACTCCATGATGAGCACGTCTGCCGTAAAAAGCCCGTTTCGTATTTCTTCCTCGGCGCTGGGATGTTTTTCGAGGAGTTCTTCCAGATACTCGTAGGATTGCTCGTCCATCGTCACTCGCTGGCTCAATCAGGCCGTCGTTGGTGTGAGGAAGTATAAAAGAATAAGGAAAAAAAGAAAAGAAAAAAGAAAGGAATTACTCGTCCTTGCGCGAGAGCTTGCTGATGCCCAGGATGATCGCGACGATCACCAGGAGTCCGACGAGGACGAGGAGGATTCCCTCGAGGACCGAGCGGATCAGGCTCTTCTCGGGCTGCTGGACAACCGGCTGGACAACAGGCGTTTGCGTGACCGTTGCCTTCGGCTGCGGCGCAGCTTCGATGCTGATGAGCTTCGTTGCGCTCACGTGGTCGTGGCCGTCGTTGTAGTCGACGTCGACCTTGAGCGTGTAGTCGCCGGCCTTTGCATCGCTCGGGAGGCGCATGTACAATTCCTCAGTCTCTTCCTTGTCGTCCGACTCGACTTTGTCGACGTAGTCGGTTGCGCCAATGCCGAGCTCAGGGATGCTCACGTGGACGCGAACGTCCTTTTCGTCCTTCTGTCCGTAGTTCTCGAGGCGCACGGTTGCCAGGAGTGCCTGACCTGCCGTTGCGGTGCCCTCAGGGTACGTGACAATGTCCTCAATCGCCAGGTCGTGGCGGGGCATTTCCAGAACGAGGTTGTACGTTTGGATGACGGCGCCGCTGTTGCGGTCCGTGACCGTGATGCGGAGCTTGTAGCTGTCCTGGTCAACATCCGCAGGGATGCTGAGGGTCAGCGTCTTCTTGTACGTCGTGTTCGACTCGGTGTCGAACAGTTCCGTCTTGTCATCGATGTTGTTGTCGTTGTCGTGCTCGTAGCCGCTGATTTCGGCTTCGACACGGACGTTGCGGTCTGCTTCCGCGGAAGTCAGCCAGACGTCGACATCAAATTCACTGCCGCTCTCAATGCTGAGGCGGTTCACTTGGTTTTCAAAGACAGTCGTTCCGTCAACCTCGACCTTGTCGATGGTCGGCAGTGCGCTTGCGCCCACTGCGAATGCCATCACGGCCAAGAGCATCAAGGAAACGATGCCACAGAGTTTCGTCGCTTTCATTGCAAAATCCCCCTCACTTTTGCTCTAGGAGCATAAGTGTGTGTTATTGCCTGTAGAGTAGTACCCCCTATTTAAAGCTTTCCATTTTATTAGCACTCCGCAGTAGCAAAAATGAGGATGAGCTTGGGGGTTGGCGCCGGACCAACAACATATATAAAGCGGGCTTCAGCCTTTTCCGCCATGATGCGCCAGCCGATTGTGACCATCATGGGCCACGTGGACCATGGGAAAACCTCGCTTTTGGACTACATCCGGGGCTCATCCGTTGCCGCAAAGGAGGCCGGCGGCATCACGCAGGCCATTGGCGCAAGCATCATTCCCCTGGAAACCATCCGCAAGACCTGCGGCTCGCTCCTGGACCAGCTCAAGTTCAAGCTCACCGTTCCCGGATTGCTCTTTATAGACACGCCCGGACACGCGGCGTTCATCAATTTGCGCAAGCGCGGCGGCAACCTCGCGGATATCGCTATTCTCGTGATTGACATCACGAAGGGTCTAGAACCGCAGACGGTTGAGTGCATCCAAATCCTGAAACAGTACAAGACGCCGTTTGTCGTTGCGCTGAACAAGGTCGATACCCTTGAGGGCTGGCAGTCCAAGGAAACGTTCCTGTTGAAGAATGTGGCTGCGCAGCAGGAGCACGTTCAGCGGCTTTTCGAGACCAAACTTTACGAAGTCGTGGGCAAGCTGTTCGAGCTGGGCTTCAGCGCAGACCGATTCGACCGCGTTTCCGATTACACCAAGCAGTTGGCGCTCGTTCCGACCTCGGCCAAGACGGGCATCGGCGTGCCGGAACTGTTGATGGTGCTTACGGGAATGGCGCAGAAGTTCCTCGAGACCTCGCTCGCGCAAGTCGATGGCCCTGCGAAGGGAACCATCATGGAAGTCAAGGAGACCGCCGGGCTCGGAGTGACGATGGACGCCATCGTGTACGAAGGAATGCTCAAGGCGGGTGACACGATTGTGATTGGCAGTTCCGAGCAGCCGATTGTGACGCGTGTCAAGGCGCTCATGACGCCCGACGTCCTTGCCGAGATGCGCGAGAAGAAGACGAAGTACAAGTCCGTGAAGCAGGTGACTGCAGCCACGGGCGTGAAGATTTCCGCTCCCGAGATTGAAGCCGTGCAGGCGGGCATGCCGTTTGTCGTCGCGAAGGACATTGAGCAAGCCAAGGCAGAAGTGCAGCAGGACGTCGAGGCCGTGACGTTGCAGACCGCGGAGCACGGCATCATTGTGAAGGCAGATACGCTCGGTTCTCTTGAGGCGTTGAGTTTCCTCTTGCAGCAGCATAACATCCCGGTCAAGAAGGCGAGCGTGGGTCCGGTAACGAAGCGCGACCTTTCCGATGCGCAGGCCAATCTCGAGAAGGACGCGCTGCTCGCCGTCATTCTCGGCTTCAACATTCCGTTACCTGACGGCGTTCCCGACGGCATCAAGGTGTTCGTGAATCCCATCATTTACCGATTGATTGAAGATTTCGAGCAGTGGAAGGCAGGCATGCAGAAGAACAAGGTCGCTTCGGAGCTGGACAAGCTGACGAAGCCCGCCAAGATTCAGTTGCTCTCGGGATACGTTTTCCGGCAGAGCAATCCCGCGGTTGTCGGGACCGAGATATTGGCCGGCACCTTGCGCCCGGGCACGCAACTGATGAAGCCCTCAGGCGAAGTCGTCACCGATGCTCGTACGTTGCAGGAAGAGCAGAAGAGCATCACCGAAGCCAAGCGCGGGATGCGCATCGCGGTCTCGTATCCGGGCGTGATTGTCGGGCGGCAGCTGAACGAAAACGACATTCTCTACAGCGCGATTACGGAAAAGGAATTCCGCGCGTACAAGGACAACAAGGACGCGCTTTCGAACGAAGAAAAGGAATTGCTGAAGGAAATCGCGTTGATTATGCGCGAAAAGAACCCGGTGTGGGGAATTTAACATGGACTGGGACATCCTCGCGTCGAAAGACATCAAGGCAATCCACAAGATGCTCGAGGAGCAATTCGGCTTCACAGGCAAGCTCGAGTACGGCTTTCTCAAGAATCACGAGGACAATCTCTACATCGTGTCGCGCGACATCGCGAACATCGATTTCAAGCGCTTGCGCGTCACGTCGATGGGCAGTTATTTTGGTGAGCTGAAGAAGGGCTTGCGGTTGAGCATTGAAGGCTCGCAGTTGGTCGGCCCGCACGCGACCAAGAACGTCGTTGACATTTCGAAAGAAGAGATGCTGTTGTGGCTGAAGGGCACGGATTTGCCGACGACGCACAAGCATCCCGGGCTGCTCATCATCCGGCACGGCAAAGACTATCTCGGCTGCGGCTCCATCAAGGAAGGACGGATTCTCAACTACGTTCCGAAGATACGGCGGTTGCCGGCGCAGGCCTAAACGCTCTGCAGCACAATCATCGTCTGCGTCTTGTCAACGCCATCGATGCTTCTCAGTTTCTTTACGACAAAGTCGTTGAGGTCCTCGACGTCTTTCGCGCGCACTTTGACCATGATGTCTGCGCCGCCCGCCACGATAGAGACTTCCTCGGCACCTATTTTCTTGATGTCTCGCGCAACATTCTCCTGATGGATCTTCTTGCCGCTCGGTAGCGTGTAGACGACATTGACGAGCACATACGCGAGCATGCCTTTCTCGAGTTTCTTGTAATCCAATTCAACCGTGTAGTGCTGGATGACGCCGGTTTGCTGGAGTTTCTTGATGCGGTTGTGCACCGTGGTGATGGGGATGTTCAGCTTTTTCGAAATCTTGCTGCTCGTCGCGTTGCTGTTCTCCTTCAGGAGCTCGAGGATGCGCAGGTCCTTGTCATCGTAGTCCATAAGGAGTGGAAATATTTTCCATTATTTAAGCTTTCTGTTGCTTTTTTAGGAGGATTT